>CAYUAN010000220.1:0-38812 GCA_964442545.1 uncultured Prolixibacteraceae bacterium
ATGTTGCCTACAAAGATTACCACTGGATGATGAAATTTGTGGAGCAGATGCTGGAGAAAGTGGCTATGGATGTTAACGGAACCACCGAACTGCAATATGGTGAGCATAAAGTAAACTTTAAGGCGCCTTTTAAGCGGGTGCCGATGCTGGAAGCCATTAAGGAGCATACCGGCTACGACCTTACGGGAAAAAGTGAAGAGGAAATTCGCAATATATGCCATGAGTTGGGTATCGAAACGGATCCTTCCATGGGCAAAGGAAAGCTGATTGATGAAATCTTCGGAGAGAAGTGCGAGCACCATTATATTCAGCCTACCTTTATTACCGATTATCCGGTGGAAATGTCGCCCTTGTGTAAAAAGCATCGCGACAATCCTGATTTAACCGAACGCTTTGAGCTGTTTGTGAACGGAAAGGAATTGGCTAACGCCTATACCGAGCTGAACGACCCGATTGACCAGCGTGAACGCTTTGAGGAGCAGTTGCGCCTGTCGGAAAAGGGAGACGATGAGGCGATGTTTATCGACCACGATTTCTTGCGTGCTTTGGAATTCGGTATGCCTCCAACCTCGGGAATGGGCATTGGCATCGACCGTTTGGTAATGTTTATGACCAATAACGATTCGATTCAGGAAGTGCTTTTCTTCCCGCAAATGCGTCCCGAGAAAAAACCGGAAGTAACTTCCGATAAAGAGTTTATCGCTCTGGGTATTCCCGAGGTTTGGGTGCCGGTCTTGCGCAAGGCGGGAATCAATACCATTGAAGTTTTGAAGGAGCAAAACCCCAATAAACTGCATGGACAACTTTGTGGCTTACGCAAAAAGATGAAGCTTGATATTAAGAACCCTACCCCCGAAGAGGTGAAAGATTGGGTGGGATAGGGTTTATTCTCGAATTGTGCTATAAAAATCGGAGTTAACAGATACATTCGTGTCTAGTAAGTTCTCGTATATAATAATACGTTTCGTAATTTTCTTTTGTAAACTTACAAAAAACAGCCCCCTGTTCAAAGTATTTATGTTGTGGCTATTATTTGAAATTTAAGAATTCAAACAATATTTATATAAGCGTTTCGGGCTGTTTATCAAAATATTATATGAGTTAATCAGACCAAGCGAGCAATAATTGTTGCACCGGCTTTTTGGAAAAACAAAAATTAGTTTAATTTTACGTTTTTATACCACTAATTGATTCTATGAAAAAAATTGCGCTTCATTGGCAGATACTGATAGCACTTATCGCGGCTATTATTTACGGTATTGTTTTTAGTACTGAATATGAGGTGCGGGAAACCAGTATCGTACGCGCTCAAATAAATAACGTCAATCCGCAGGTTATTGCCCAATACGAACAGTTGAAAGGCCGGACATTCAAAACCAAAGCCGCATTAAAAAAGGCCTTGGCCGAAAATATTCAGATTGATTACAGCAAATACGAAAAGCAATTAATTAAGTTTGCCTATTACAATCCGTATATCCGTCATGTTAGCTGGCTGGGCGATTTGTTTATGCGCGCACTGAAGATGTTGATTATACCCTTGGTGTTAAGCTCGCTGATTAGCGGGGTATCGAATCTTGGCGGCAGCGAGAATCTGGGGCGTTTAGGGATAAAAACGCTTTCCTATTATGTGCTTACCAGCACCTTGGCGATTATTACGGGTTTGTTTTTCGTTAATCTCTTAAAACCGGGTGTTGGAGTGGATCGCAGTGCGGAAGGCCTGGTGGACGGATTAAGTACATCCGCCAATTCCATTGGGGAAACACTTCTGGACATCGTGCCGACGAATTTATTCGAATCCCTTAGTCGCGGCGATATGCTGTCGATAATATTTTTCGCCATTTTATTTGGATTTTTCATCACGAAAGTAGGAGATAAGCCTCGCATAATCATGACAGATTTTTTCAACGCCATGTTTGATGTGATGATGAAAATTACCATGTGGGTAATCCGTTTTACCCCGCTGGGCGTATTTGGAATTGTTTCAAAAGTAATTGCTGACCAGAATGATTTAATGGGACTGGCAGCACGTATGGGTTTATATATGCTTACGGTTTTGCTTGGGCTGTTTTTCCACGCCTTTATTACGTTACCCCTGCTGACCCGTTTTATCGGCAAGGTGAATCCGTTAAAGCATTTCAAGGCGGTAACTACACCCTTGCTTACCGCGTTCTCCACTTCATCGTCGGGCGCCACCCTGCCCTTGACCATGACGGCCGTGGAACGTAATGACGGGGTATCGAACAAAATAACCAGCTTTACTTTACCGCTTGGCGCAACGGTAAATATGGACGGTACGGCTTTATACGAATTGGTGGTTGCCGTGTTTATCGCACAGGCCTATGGTTTCGATTTGAGCTTTGGCGAACAAATGATAATGGTGCTGACTGCTTTGTTGGCCTCCATTGGGGCTGCGGCCATTCCTATGGCCGGTATGGTAATGATTACCGTGGTGCTTACCGTGGCCGGATTGCCTTTGGAAGGAATCGGGATGGTACTGGCCGTGGACCGTATTCTGGATATGTTCCGCACTTCCGTTAATGTTTGGAGCGACACCTGCGGTGCTGTTATTATTGCCAAATCGGAAGGGGAAGAGCTTAAGGTTTAATCAGGAATTTTCGCACTTTACTGATTAAGGATTTCACATCAATCGGCTTCGAAATACAGTCGTCAAACATTTCTTCTTTTTTTGTTTCTTCATTGTATTCCAGGTTTACCGCTGTTTGGGCAATCACGGGCAAATCGGGTTTCAGCCGTCGGATATGTTTAATGGCCTCATAACCATTCATCACAGGCATTTGAATATCCAGCAACATCAAGTCGATACTGCTGTCCTTTTCCAATATGTCTATGGCTTCCTGCCCGTTGGTCGCTTTACTGATTTTTACATTTGTTTTGCTGAGAATAATACGCAAAAGCTCGTAGTTAATGGTATCATCATCTGCAATCAGAATGTGGTAATTACTCCAATCCTGTGAATCCACCCCACCGATTTTCATCGCTTGTTTTTTCTTGTAATTGGGGTTGTATTTCATGTGGTCCACCGGAACGCTGAAATAAAACTCGGACCCTTTTCCTTCTTGGGAATAGGCCCAAAGTCTTCCGCCCAACAACTCCGCCAGCCGTTTTGAAATATCCAGTCCGAGGCCCGTGCCTTTGATGTTTTGTGTTTTCGTTCCGCTTTCCCGCGAAAAACGATTGAAAATCTCATCCATATGCTCGCGGGCGATTCCGATTCCGGTATCCTTTACATAAAATTCTATCTGATGGGTATCTTTAACGGAATAGCCAAATTCAACATGGCCTTCATTGGTGTATTTGATGGCATTACTCAGTAAATTGGACAAAATCTGACGAATACGATCCGGATCGGATTGGATAACAAATTCCGGATCATCAATGGGTTTGTTTAAAATTAAACGGAGATTTTTACGCAATTTTACCTGTTTTTGAAACGATAAATACAGTTCTTCCATCAAACCGTTCAAACGGGTGTCCCGTTTGTGAATCATTAACTTGTTGGCCTCTATTTTACTGATATCAAGAATGTCGTTAATCAAATGCAACAGCATCTTTTCGTTGCTTTGCATCAACGAAACATAGTGCTTTCGTTCATCTTGCGACAGACTTTCATCCTCAGCCAGGATATGCGAAAATCCTAATATGGCATTCAAAGGATTCCGGATGTCATGCGACATATTAGCCAAAAAGTTTGTTTTCAGTTCCGCATTGCTTTTTGCTTGTTTAATTGCTTCCGTCAGTTCAAATTGCAATTGCTTTCGTTTGTTAATGTCGCGCACACTGGCCTGTGTAAAAAGCTCCCCATCAATTTCGAATCTGCTGAGGGAAATCTCCGTATAAAAATTTGTGCCGTCATTTTTTTGATGAATCCAATCGAATATCTGCCGCTCTCCGTCCTGAGCTTTTTCGATTTCCGACATAGCCAGGGTTTTTGATTGGCTCCCGTCTTCTTGTGTCTCCGGGGAAATATCCCAAGGTGTTTTCCCGATTAAATCGTCTGTTTTCTCATAACCAAACAAATCCACCGCCTGTTGGTTACATAATACAATCTTACCATTTTTCAGTATCAACAAAGCATCATTGGATCTCTCAAAAATTGTTTTGTAAAAATCTGACCCGGTAATAAGTTCCTTCATATTCTTCTTATTGTTTTAGGGCGAAGCCGCCTTGTTTTTGGATGTAATCAAAAAGTAAATCCCGGCTAAAACCAAGGGAATGCTCAATAATTGCCCCATATTCAAGATGGCGTCGTGGTTGATAAAACTACTTTGATGGTATTTCAAAAACTCGATAAAAAAGCGGAAACCGAACACCAAAATTAAAAACCAACCGAATAATTGGCCGTGGCGAATTTCCCCGTCCTTTTTTTTATACAGAAACCATAAAAAGGCGAAGATTAAGAAGTAACCTAATGCTTCATAGATTTGCGTGGGATGTTTCGGAATAATTTCTCCGTTATTTACAAAAATAAATCCCCAGGGCAAATCGGTCGGGCCGCCGTAAATCTCTGAATTCATCAAATTTCCCAAACGAATTAAGCCGCCTGTGAGGGCCGTGGGAACGACCACCCGGTCCAGTGTCCACAGGTAATTTCGTTTGAACTTCCGGGCATACAGATACACGGTAATCAGAATCCCGATTGCCCCGCCATGACTGGCCAGTCCTCCGTGCCATACTTTCAAAATTTCGGAAGGTTGTTGCCGGTATGCATCCCAATCGTAAAAAAACACATGGCCGAAACGTGCACCGAGCACAGCACCCAAAATAACATAAATGGTTAGTTTGTCCACTTCTTCCACTTCCAGCCCGGCCTTTTGATAGAAGTAACTTACGATATAAAAACTCAGCACAAAGCCGGATGCGAAAAGCAATCCGTAATAGCGTACCTGAAGCGGCCCCAGCTCAAAAATCACAGGGTCCAGCGACCAGGTTATTGCGTTTAATATTCCCATAGCAGGGCAAAGGTAATCAGATTCTGCCAAGAATTCCGTATTTAAATCGGTTTACCGGATGATGAAGGGGCGATTTCTCTTTTAGCTCCTGCCTGCCGCGGAAGGGCTTCATCTTTGTTCACAAATAAATAAGCAAATCAATGGGTAAGCACTCCGTATCACATAAAATAAAATCCTTATTTACACGTTGATATAGCCAAAAGTCAGACAATATTCGGCAAAAGCGATTTTTTAGCTAATATTGGACTTTCATTTTTGCACGGGAATAATGAACAAAAATCAAGGCATTTTATATTTGGGAATACTGCTTTTGTTTGCCGCTAACGCGATGGCGCAACTCGGAGGCAGCAACACCTATATGTTTCTGAATATGACCAACTCGGCAAGAATATCGGCCCTTGGCGGCAACTTTGTCCCGGTATATGATGATGATATTAACCTGGCTTACTCCAATCCGTCGTTGATTAGCAAGGAGATGAATAATCAGGTTTCCCTGAATTATCTGAATTATTTTGATGATGTGAACGCCGGTTTTGTGGCTTACGGACATCATTTCCAAAAAGCAGGTTCCTTTGTGGCCACTTTGCAATTTTTGGGCTATGGCGACTTTACGGAACGTGATGCTGCCGGCAATGAATTAGGAAGTTTTCGTGCGGGAGAATATTCGTTGAATATCGGCTGGTCGAAAATGCTGAGTGAGCATTTTGTGATGGGCGTAAACCTGAAAAATATTTATTCGCATTTGGATAAATATTCATCCTACGGAATTGCCGTGGATGTGGCGGCCAGTTATATCAACACCGGCCAACAACTTTATTCGTCGCTGATTGTAAAAAATATCGGACGCCAGATTACCACCTATACCGATGGCGATCATGAGTCGCTTCCCTTTGAAATTCAATGGGGAATTTCCAAAAAGTTCGAGCATGCGCCTTTCCGCTTGATATTATTAGTCAACGATTTGCAGAAATGGGATTTGACCTATAGCGACCCCAATAAAGAACCCGAGATAGACCCTTTTACCGGTGAAGAAATAAACACCACGGGTTGGGATTGGGGCGATAAGTTAATGCGGCATGCCGTAGTGGGCGTGGAATTTGTCCCCGGCAAAGGGAATTTCATGGTGCAATTGGCTTATAATTATCGCCGGCGCCAGGAGCTGAAGCTGGCCAGCCGTACCGCCCTGGTGGGCTTTTCCTTTGGATTTGGCATTCGCATTTACAAATTTAAAATTAGTTATGCCCACGCGAATTATCATTTGGCCGGAGGTGCCAACACCTTTACCATCACGACCAATATTTCCGACTTCCTAAAGGAATAACTTATTGCACAAAGCCGTATTCTTTCCGCACATCCAAAGTGGTACTGTCCGCAGGCAAAATCCGTGGATCGGAAATTAGCGGGATATGTTGCTTTTCGATAATATCCAAAGCATCCTTCGTACGGATAAAATAATCCATAAATTTACCGGCACCAATGGCGTTTTTTCCTACATTAATCCGGCATATTGCATAGCGAATGGGAGCGCCTTTACGTTCCAGATACTTTCCCGGTTCCACATTATCCACTTTAACTTTTGCCATACTGTAATATGAACGCCATTTTTCAAGTTTCAGGTTTAATTGTTCGGGGAGTGTTACAAATTTTAAACCCAATTGTTGCGCTTCCGATTTATAAGTGAAAACATAATCTACCGAGGCCTTTTTTAATAGCGCAAACATTTGAGCCTCCGCATTAACAATAAATCGCTTGTCCTTAAAAAGCAGGAGGTCCTTTATTCCGTCTTCATTATAATAATTTTCCGCCAGTTTAATGGTGATTACCGCACGGTACCCCACCGGAGCATAATCGGGATCGGTGCGGCTGAAATGCACATTGGAATCGAGCAAAATCTGATACCAGTTTTCGGTATTGATGTCTTCTGCCCGGCGACTATTTTCGGTATAGGCAATTACCATTTCGTCTTGTGCAAATATATAATACCAATGTGTGTACCAGGGAATCAATAAATTTTCGATTACCCGAAAATCGCTGGTAATAAAAATATCCGCTTTTGCGGAACCGCGGGTGATGCGTTGTGCCATACGGCGGCTGCCATCGGCGATAAATACAGGATGAATACCCGGATTTTGCCGTTCAAAATCAGTAGCCAATATTTTTACCGCACGTTCCATTACCTGGTCGTAGGTAATCACAAGCTCGCCTTTTCCGGCAAGGGAATCGGCTATTTCTTGCATTCGGACTTCTTTTTTATCCAAGCTTCTCGTACACGAAAAACCAAGGACAAGCAGCAATAAAAAAGAGATTGGTATGATGTGTCGCATCAATCAGTGATTTAATAATTGTCGGCAAAAATAGAAAATATTCATTGTCTGTATATTTTTCCTAAAAAAAGCGGCCTGACAGCTCCGCATTATTGCTTTGCAGGGCTTTTAGTGGCTCCGACTTTTTCAGGATTTTCCGTTTGATAAGCCGAGCCAATGCCCGGGTGGTCCAATACTGCGCTTTAGAAATATTTTTCCGGAGCCGTTCCTCATAATCTTCGATACTGTCCTGCTGAAAGTGCAGTATATCATTTAGTTTATCACCATCGGCATAAATGCCGCAGTGAAAATTTTTACGGGCAAAAGCTTCCTCCGGGAAATCCATTTTCCCTAAACCGTAGATTTCGAAGTTTCGTTCCAGAAATTCACGGTAAGAAATACGGCATGACGGGCCGCCGCCCAAATTAAAAATACGGCCCTTAAGTTGTTCGCGTGCCTCGACGGCATTTATCAAAGCACGCGCGGTATCTTCCACAGTGGCTATTTCGAGCTGTGTTTTCAAAGGCATATAAAACATGAGCTTCGACAAGCGGTGGTTCTTTATCCCCATAATGGCACTCAGGCGAAATATCGTCCAGTCGAGTTTGCTGCTTTGCACCAATTCTTCCGCTCTGATTTTTGTTTCTGCATAAAAATCGCCTTCGCTTGCTTGCAGTGGGTCGCCCACCCTGATTTCGGGATTTTTCAGGCGGTCGCCGTAAACGGCAATGGATGAGCTGTAAATAAAAAACGCATGAGGCGAATGTTTTTCAAGTGCCTGAATCAGGCTCTTCGTGCCAAACACATTTACACGTTCCGCCAATTTGGGTTGCTCTTCAGTCAAAGGAGGAATAACTGCCGCTAAATGAATAACGACATCGATATTTTTACAAATCCTTTCGGCCTGATGCAGATAGCTGAAATCCGCCGTGATAAATTGAGCTTGTTCGCGAAATTCGTTAAACACTTTTTTTGCCCGCCTTGAATTCCGGTTGACCACAATCACGTCATAGCGGTCATTCAAATGAACCAAGCGCTTCAGTACCTCCTTGCCGATGGTTCCCGAAGCGCCTGTTAAAAGAATTCGTTTTTTATCGCTCATAAAATTATGAGGTTATTTTACACGCAGTTTGTCGCCCGTATCCTCTACGATACGACGATACCAAGCCTCTCCATAACCGGGCTGCTCCACCTTTGGATTAACCATTTTATAGTTTTCCGGCACCTCTTGCGCCGTTTTCACGTTGCCGTCCATATATTTGACAAAGAGGTAGGTGTACAGCTTTTTCCAGGTTTCGAAGGTGCGCTTGGCCACTGCATCGGAATAATTCGTTAAAAAGGCCACGGCTTTCTCCGGGTCCTGTTCATATAATTTCTGCGCGGCGGCATCTACACCGGGGGTATAATCGATAAAATCCGTCTCCAGTTCCGATTGTACTTTCGCAATGTCGGGATGAATCAGATTATAGCGGGTATAGGCGAAATTTTGCACCTGATTGAAAATCCAGAAACCGGAAGTTTCGGAAAATTCCATCATCGAACCGTTGCCCACGGCGAAATTGTAAGGAATTTCGGTAATGCTTCCGTACATGGGCATATAAACCGTACCCGAGGCATCATCTACGCCCCACCAATGAATACCGCCAATGGCATCGGGCAGCCACGAACGCATTTGTGAAACGAAAGAGAAGCCCGTTTGCTGGGTGGCTGTCGCCCGCTCGTTGCAATATTTCACGGAATCAACCTCCCAGGTCAGCGGCCGCCAGCGATAGGGATTACCAAAGGGACCCGCGCCGATATCCTTGCTCATGTCCAGGTCGGTGCCTTCCAGATGGTCGCGCATAAACATCATCATATCGTGTAGCGATATTTTACGGTCGGGTTTGATATATAAGGGCATGCGGTTGGTGGCGTAATTATTTGGGCCGGAATGCTGAATATTTCCTTTCACATATTCCCAATAGGCCATATTGTCCTCTACATCCTTGCTTACTTTATGAAACATGGAATAAACGCGCATTTCGCAAAAACGGGCGGCGCCGAAATCAACAGGCGCATAGGTATCCGAAAAGCTGAAATCGCTGTCGGCACCTTTGTACCAGCCTTTTTGCTTGGCAAAACTGATAACATCGGGACTATTGAAAAACATCGCGTCCGGGTCGTCCCATTTGTTTTTGGTTTGAAAATCGAAAGTGGTAATCCGCGCCTGGTTGGCATGGCCCGAAATATAACCGTCGGGTATGCGCACGGCTACCCAAACAGCTCCTTTTTCGCCCTGGCCTTTGCCAATCATTTCCATAATCCATACTTCGTTTTTATCTACGATGGAAAAGGATTCGCCAGAGCTGTAATAACCGTATTCGGCGACCAAATCCGTCATCAGCTTAATGGCTTCGCGGGCATTTTTCGAGCGCTGCAGCGCGACATAAATCAAGCTCCCGTAATCCATAATGGCACCGTCCTGATGATAGAGTTCGTGGCGCCCGCCATAGGTGGTTTCTCCGATACTTAATTGATGCTCGTTCATATTGCCTACCACATTGTAGGTTTCGGCGGCTTGCGGAATTTCGCCCAAAAGTTTCCCCGTATCCCATTCATAGATTTTCATCATGGTGCCTTCGGGATATTTTGCGGCCGGCCAATGGTAAAGTTCTCCGTACAAAACATGAGAGTCAGCCGAATAACTTAACATTGTGGAGCCGTCGGCGGAAGCCCCTTTGGTAACTAAATAGTTGGTGCAAGACCAGGCGTTGTTTACCCCCAATAGCAGCAGAGCGACCAGGGATAAGGCAATTTTTCTTAGCATATTCATAGGTATTTTGATTTGTTGTTTATTCCGTTTGAAAGGGGCAAATATACGGAATCTTAAAATCAGTAGCGGACGACTTGTCGGGGTGATGGGATTTTGAAGCAATGGGGGGCGGTTTGGGAAGAAATACGGCAGCAAGTGTAAACCTTGTTTTGCACATTTACCGCTTGCGGAATAACCACTTTTTAATCACGAATTCTTACAAGTTCAAAACCGCCTCAAAAACACGAAAATAGCACCACTTTCACCCAGAAAATATTTTTGTTCAAATAAGTATTTTATATCTCAAATAAATTCTTATTTTTGCAGCCAATTTAATAGGAACTTTTGAGTCAAATACTTATGATTATTAGGAAGTTTAGTACCAATTCAAATATTCTGATTACAGCACTTTTGTTGCTGTTTTTTCTTTTTAGTTTGCCTAACGCTTTCGCCCAGGAACATGAACCGGAGGAGCACCCTGCGATTCCGGAGCTGGAACACGCTACAACAGAGCCCGATGGCTTTAATGCAGGCGAGACGATTATGGGCCACGTTATGGACGATCATTCCTGGCATATTCTCGACTATAAAGATTCTGAAGGACACGAACACGCTTTGGCCATTCCGCTTCCTATTATCATTTACGACAAAGTAAACAAAAGCTGGCATTTCTTTTTATCCTCAAAATTTGAGCACGGACATGCCGCTTATGACGGATTCAAACTTTTCAGTCAAACAAAAATCGTTCGTGCCGATGACGAGTCGGAAGACGGTGTTACCGCGGCCGAGCTATACGACTTTTCCATTACCAAAACCACCTTCGCCGTGTTTATTTCGGCCTTATTGATGTTGTGGATTTTCCTGAGTATCGCCAAGGCGTATAAAAAACGCGAAGGCCAGGCCCCAAAAGGCCTACAGTCGTTTATGGAGCCGATTATTCTGTTTATCCGCGACGATGTGGCCAAACCTTCCATCGGCAAAGATTATGAGCGTTATATGCCTTATCTGCTGACGCTCTTTTTCTTTATCCTGATCAGTAACCTGATGGGACTGATTCCGGTATTCCCGGGCGGATCGAATATCAACGGTAATATTGCCGTAACCATGGTGATGGCCATATTCACCTTCATCATTACCACCGCCAGCACCAACAAAGCCTATTGGGTGCATATCGTAAATATGCCGGGTGTGCCTTGGTGGTTAAAATTCCCGGTGCCTTTGATGCCGATTGTCGAGCTGATGGGCGTATTTACCAAGCCTTTTGTACTTATGGTCCGGCTGTTCGCCAATATCCTGGCAGGCCACATTGTACTCCTGGGCTTTATCAGCATGATATTTATCTTCGGAGCCATGAGCCCCGCCGCAGGATACGGTGTTAGTATCGTATCGGTAGGATTCTCGGTATTCCTGAGTTTATTGGAAATATTGGTTGCCTTTATTCAGGCCTATGTATTTACCTTGCTTTCGGCATTGTATTTCGGCATGGCCAAGGTTACCGATCATTAATTTGTAATTCTTTTTTTATTAATCAATAACAATTATAGTTATGTCATTATTAGCAATTTTATTAGAAGGCAGTATTGCATGGATGGGTGCCGGAATCGGTGCCGGATTAGCAGCGATTGGTGCCGGTATCGGTATCGGACAAATCGGTGGTAAAGCTGTTGAAGGTATCGCTCGTCAGCCCGAGGCTGTAGGTGATATCCGTTCCAACATGATCGTTGCGGCTGCCCTTGTAGAAGGAGTTGCTTTCTTTGCTATCGTAATCAGCCTGCTGATTATCGTTTTGTAAAGAAACACCCAAACCGAACTTCCCGCTTGCGGCGGTTGGCCGCAAGGGGAAGTTCACTTAAAAAAGAACCAATTAGAAACATATAAATACAGACAGATATGGATTTAGTAATGCCCGGAATAGGCCTGATTTTTTGGATGACACTGACCTTTGTGTTGCTGTTAATCATTCTGAAAAAATTTGCCTGGAAACCGATTTTAGATTCCATTAAAGAGCGTGAGCACAAAATCTCTCATTCGCTGGCTATGGCCAAACAAACGCAGGAAGAAATGAAGCGTTTGAAAGCGGATAACGAGAAATTGCTGAAAGAGGCCCGTGCGGAGCGTGACACCATTTTGCGCGAAGCGAACAAAATGAAAGACAGCATCATCAACGAGGCAAAAAGCAAAGCGCAAACCGAGGCCGACCGCATCGTGGAAGCCGCTCGTCAAAATATCGAAAGCGAGAAAGCCGCTGCCATTGCCGAGTTGAAAAACCAGGTGGCCGACCTGACGATTGAGGTGGCCGAAAAAGTATTGGGTGCCGAGCTGAGCGATAAAGCCAAGCAAACATCCTTTGCCGAAAAGCAATTGGAGAAACTAAACTTTAACTAGAACAAATGGGTGAAGTAAAAATATCAAAACGCTACGCCAAAGCTTTGTTCGAGTTTGCCACCGAGCAAAAGAAGGTAGAGGAGGTAAAAGCTGATATGGAATATATCGACCGCTTATGCCTTGCCGCACCCGATTTTGTTAAGCTGCTGAAAAGCCCTGTGGTGAAAGTGAGCAAAAAGGTGGAAATCCTGAAGGCGGTGTTGGAAAATAATATCTCGAAAATCTCGATGGAATATGTGCAAATTATCGCCAAAGCCCGTCGTGAGGTATATATTCCGGCCATTGCCCGCGAATATCTGGCTTTATACGACGACAGCATCGGATTGAAAACCGCACAGTTGGTATCGGCTGTGGAGCTGGATAAAAAGCTGAAAGAGCAAATCATCAAAACACTGAGCGAGCAAACAGGCAAACAGATTAAACTGGACGAAAAGATTGACGAGCGCCTTATCGGCGGTTTTATCATCAATCTGGACAACCGTCAGTATGACGCCAGTATCAAAGCGCGTTTGACAAAGCTGAAAAAAGAATTTATTCAATAGAAAAAAAGAGAAACAATATAAAATACCATAAGATATGGCAGAGATTAAACCGGCCGAAGTATCGGCAATATTAAAGCAGAAATTATCGGGCTTTGAAGGCGAAGCCAATTTGGAAGAAGTAGGCACCGTCCTTGAAGTAGGTGACGGTATTGCCCGTATTTACGGACTCAACAAAGCGGAAGCCGGAGAATTGGTTGATTTTGAGAAATCAGGACTCCGCGGTTTGGTGATGAACCTTGAGGAAGATAATGTGGGTGTGGTAATCCTCGGAGAGGCCACCAACATCCAGGAAGGCGACGTGGTAAAACGTTCCGGACGTATTGCTTCACTTGATGTGGGCGAGGGAATGTTGGGCCGCGTTATCGATACTCTGGGTAATCCCCTGGACGGTAAAGGCCCGATTGAAGGCGAGACTTTTGAAATGCCGATTGAGCGTAAAGCTCCGGGAGTAATCTTCCGTCAGCCGGTATCCGAGCCGCTGCAAACCGGTATCAAAGCTATTGACGCAATGATTCCTATTGGCCGCGGACAGCGTGAGTTGATTATTGGCGACCGCCAAACCGGTAAATCAACCATTGCCATCGATACTATTATCAA
Organism: uncultured Prolixibacteraceae bacterium; assembly: GCA_964442545.1. Classification (GTDB taxonomy): domain Bacteria; phylum Bacteroidota; class Bacteroidia; order Bacteroidales; family UBA1556; genus UBA6267. The sequence continues at coordinate 13,589 of CAYUAN010000220.1, forward strand.
TCAGAAAGAATTTTATGACAAGGGAGAACCGGTGTACTGTATTTATGTTGCCGTAGGCCAAAAGGGTTCTACCGTTGCCAATATTGTTAAAACACTGGAAGAGGCCGGAGCTATGGCTTATACCATCGTGGTAATGGCTACCGCTTCCGATTCTGCAGCAATGCAGTTTTATGCTCCCTTCGCGGGTGCCGCCATCGGCGAGTTTTTCCGCGATACCGGACGTCCGGCATTGGTAGTTTATGACGACCTGTCGAAACAAGCCGTTGCCTATCGTGAGGTGTCCCTCTTGCTGCGCCGTCCTCCGGGACGCGAGGCCTATCCGGGTGATGTGTTCTATTTGCACTCACGTCTTTTGGAGCGTGCCGCCAAGATTATTCAGTCGGATGAGGTGGCTAAGAATATGAACGACTTGCCTCCTTCGTTGAAAGATAAAGTAAAAGGTGGCGGATCGCTGACTGCCTTGCCAATCATCGAAACTCAGGCCGGAGACGTTTCCGCTTATATCCCGACCAACGTAATTTCCATTACCGACGGTCAGATATTCTTGGAAACCAACCTCTTTAACTCCGGTGTGCGTCCGGCAATTAACGTGGGTATTTCGGTATCACGTGTAGGTGGTAACGCCCAGATTAAATCGATGAAGAAAGTAGCCGGTACGCTGAAGCTTGACCAGGCACAGTATCGTGAGCTGGAAGCCTTTGCCAAGTTCGGCTCCGATTTGGATGCTTCAACCATGGCTGTTTTGGACAAAGGAAAGCGTAATGTGGAAATCCTGAAGCAAAATCAGCATTATCCGATGACCGTGCAAGATCAAATCGCAATTATCTATTGCGGAACCAAGGCTTTGTTGAACGAAGTTCCGGAAGAAAAAGTGAAGGCCTTTGAGTTGGATTTCTTGCGCGTGATGAACGAAAAACATGCCGATACCATGAGCGCTTTGGCAGCGGGAAAATATACCGATGCCGAAACTAAGGTGTTGGAAGATGTTGCTGCCGATGTAGTTAAAGGCTATAAGGCATAGTATTAAGAATAAAAACATTGTCAGATGGCAAACTTAAAAGAGATACGTATCCGGATTGCATCTGTTGAGTCCACCAAGCAGATTACGAGCGCTATGAAATTGGTAGCGGCCTCGAAACTGAAGCGGGCTCAGGATGCGATTACACAGATGCGGCCTTATGCAAATAAACTTACCGAAATATTGCAAGACCTGAGTTCGGGTAGCGATACCGATGGTAATGTTTATGCCGAACAGCGCGAAATTAATAAGGTATTGATAGTGCCTATTTCATCCAATCGCGGACTTTGCGGTGCTTTTAATGCCAATATTGTAAAGCGCGTAAAGCTGTTGCTCGAGGAAGATTATGCATCGCAATACCGCAGTGGTGATGTGGATGTATTAACCATTGGCCGTAAGGTGAGCGAGGCATTTGCCAAAACGGATTTGGATGTGATTGAAACCCATGACGATATCTGGAATGATTTGAACTGGGAGCATGTAATCGACCTGGCGGAAGGTATTTTGGAACGTTGGCGTGAAGGGGAATATGACCGTATTGACTTGGTGTATAATCAATTCAAAAATGCTGCTACGCAAATCCTTACACATGAGCAATTTCTTCCGGTAAAACCCGTCGAAGAAGACGAATTGGCCGGCAGCTCGAATCATGAGTACATCATGGAACCTTCGAAAGAGGTAATCGTAAATGAGCTGATTCCGAAAACGCTGAAAACACAATTGTATAAAGCGCTGCTCGATTCGCATGCCGCTGAGCACGGTGCCCGTATGACCGCGATGCATCAGGCCACCGACAATGCTACCGAGTTGGTTAAAGAGCTTAAACTTACGTATAACAAAGCGCGTCAGGCGGCCATTACAAACGAAATTATCGAAATCGTTAGCGGGGCAAATGCTCTGTAAGGCGACGAAACAAATAAACAAAACCCGGATCACATTTCTGATTCGGGTTTTTTATTGGGCAGACTATTGTCCCTGAAGCTCCGCTTATTTAATCTCTACCGAACGATAGGCGCTCACAAATAACAAATCCTTAACGGCATCATAGTTTTGGAACACGGTTTCGCCTTCTTCTTTGAGCTGACTTTCGTTAAAACCGATTAGAACCAATCCGGAATCGGCAGAGTTTTCATTCACCAATTCCTTAAACGAAGCCCCGTCGGCCAGGCTGAAAGTTTCAATGTTTTTCTCCGAAATGGGCAGGCGGCTTTCCTGAATTTTATCAATCAGGTTTTGCTGTATGTAGTGCTGGTCTCCGGCATTGGACACGTAAAACAAGCGGATTTTCGACTTGCGCCAATCGGGATGGCCGAGGATGATAAAACTCAGCAGCAACATCAGATTCATATTGGAAAAATCCTGCGGACGGAACCAGATATGAATCCCTTTCCGATAATTAATATCATCGGCCGAGCTGGCCAAAATGCAGGTGTCCATTGTAGCAGCCCGTACCAGAGGATAGTTCTCGATAATGCGTTGCAGGTTTTTCGGATTTTCCTTGAAAAATTCAAACAATACCATATTGTTTTCCATACCCGAAATTCCGGGTAACTGTACAATCTGCGCAATGGCCGAGGTATAGGAAGGCGATATCAGCGTGTCGATGTACACATTGTGTTTCTTGGTGTTGGCTTTGCGCAAAAGCTGTTTGAGAATTTGTTCCGAATCCCGCCGGGTTTCTTCGTTGAAATAACCGTTAATTAAATGAATATAAGTTCCGTATCCATAGCGGTACGAAATCCAGTTCAGCAGGTCAAAAGCTTTTTCGCGTTGGAATGATTCTTCGGAAATACATACGGCGGCCGGTCGCCATTTGTTGGCGCTTTTTGCCTTTTTACTTTGCTGCACAAACAGCTTTAAGCGCATACTCAGCTGGTATAAAGCGCCTTGAAAAATTCCCTCAACTCCTTCGCGCTCACGATGTGATTTCTGAATCAGAAAATAAAGAATAGTCATGGCAATGAAAGCGATAATGGAGTAGAGGAAGTCCATTTTCAACATCAGCCAGAAACTCATCAAAAAGCCCAGTAATGAAATCCAGCGCGAGGTGCGGAATGATGGGCGGTAACTGGGATCGGCGCCCCAATGATAAAGGAATGAAATCAAATTCAGCGAGCCGTAGGTAATCATGAAAAACATTGAAATGATTTTACCTACAGCATCTACACTTCCCATAGCCACAAATACGAAGGCGATGATGATGGTAAAAACACTGGCATTAAAAGGTTCGTTTTTTTCGCCTTTGCTTTTGGCTAAAAAGTTTGAAAACAGATTAAAAGGCAAGGTGCGGTCTTGAGCCAAAGCCTGCAGAGTACGGGGCGCAACCATGATTGACCCCAAAGCCGACGAAATGGTGGAGGCCGCCAAGCCCAAAGGAACCATAATGGCTCCGCCAATGGCAATCTTCCGCATAATGAGTTGGTCGCTCATCAACTCGGCCGGGGCTGCGGAAATCTTGAATTTCCAACTGATAAAAACATAAATCAGCATTCCGATGATGGTTGCGGAAATACTGCCCAGGGGAATGGATTTAGCCGGATTTTTCAGATCGCCCGAAAGTCCTACACCGGCTGTCATCCCCGTAAAAGCAGGAAAGATAATGGCAAAGACAAAAAAGAAACTGTCTTGATTGCGGAAGTCAAAATCCATCGGATTAAAACTGTGGGTTTCCTGATATTCGGTGCTTCCCAAAAAGAAGAGTGCCAAAGAAACAAATAGAATACCCACTACAAAATAGAGGGCTTTTACCCCCAGATCGGCGCCTTTTTTCAGAATCAGCAATGCAAGCAAACCCATGACCGGCAAACTAATAACCTGGCGCGGCAAATCAATCTGATGCGCCTCTTTCATCCAGGTGAAAAAGGGTTCAAAAGCCTCGGTAAAGGCGATTACATAAAAGGCTACACTTATGGCTTGGGAAAAGAACAGGGCCAGGCCGATGGTGCCTCCGATATTCAATCCGAATGAACGCGAAATAATAAAATATTCGCCCCCCCCTTCCACCTTTTGATTGGTTGCGATTTCCGATAGGGAAAGCGCGGTGGGTATGGTTACCATATGGCCGACCAGGATGATTGCCAGCACCCCCCAAAATCCGAGCGTGCCTACCGCCCAGCCAAAACGGAGAAAAAGAATGGCACCCAAAATTGTGGCAATAGCCGTGAAAAATACAGGAGCGGTTCCGAATCCGTTTTGTTTTTGTGCCATAACTTGTTTCGCAGTTTTAAATGGAAGCAATAATTTTACTGGTCATAATATCAATGCCCACATGGTTTTTTCCGCCTTCGGGAATAATGATATCCGCATAGCGCTTGGTGGGTTCGATAAATTGCAAATGCATCGGGCGAACGTATTTTGAATAGTGTTCAAGGGCGGCTTTCAATGAACGGCCCCGCTCCATCATATCGCGGTTGATAATGCGCATCAATCGCTGGTCGGCATCGGCATCCACAAATACTTTTACATTCAGCCTTTTCAGCAGCTCAGGATTGGTAAAAATCAAAATCCCTTCAAGTATCACCACCTTTTTGGGCACCACGGTAATGGTTTCATCTGCCCGGGCGCAGGTAACGTAAGAATATATCGGCATTTCAATATTCTCGCCGGCCCGCAATTTATCCAAATCGCTGTTCAATAAATCCCATTCAATGGAATTGGGGTGGTCGAAATTGATTTTCAACTTTTCTTCTTTCGAGAGATGCCCGTTATCATAATAATACGCATCTTGTGATATTACTGCTACGGAATTTTCAGGCAAACGCTGAACAATTTCTTTTACTACGGTGGTTTTTCCGGAGCCTGATCCTCCGGCAATTCCAATTATTAACATAGAATATGTGTGCTTTCTGGTTTGTTCAAAAATAAGGCTTTTTTCCAAATAAAAAAGGAGGCCTCAGATTTGAGTGCCTCCTTGGAATTCGTTTTGCTCTCCGAGCTTATTTGATAATAAGATTGCGGGTATCCAGGATATGCTCTTCGTCCTGAATTTGTAAATAATAAATTCCGGCAGCATGATGGCTTAAATCCACAACTTCGCTATGTTTGCCATGCACCTCAATAGTTCGGGAATAGATAAGTTTTCCGAGATTATTATACACCTTAAGTATGAAAGAGTGTTGCATATCGGTATTCAAACTAAGTGTAAATATCCCCGATTCACTTGGGTTGGGATAAAGTCCGATTTCCACCTCATTGGTAGCGGTATTTATTCCCACGGTATTATAAATCACGGTGGTTTTGTAGCTTTCACATTGATTACTGTCAAGAACTTTCACCTGATAAATCCCGGCACATAAGTTTGTTGCTGTTGCTGTAGTTTGGGCTCCCGGATCATTCCATAAATAAGTGTAGGGTGGAACGCCTCCGCTTACATTTGCCGTGGCCGATCCGCTGCAATTTCCTGTTGCATCATCGACTGTGGCAATGTTTAATGATAATGCCGGCGGCTGATTGATTACAAATGTTTGTTGTGTCTGGCAACCTGCCGAATCCGTTACCGTAACGGTATAGGTGTTTGCCGATAGATTGCTCAGATTTTGGGAAGTTGCCCCATTGCTCCATTGATAGGAATAAGGGCTGTATCCACCCTGGGTCGTCAATATAATACTGCCCGAACTGGTGTAGTAACATTTTGCATCATGGGTTTGACCGCTAACACTTAATGCGGCGGAAGGCCCGGTGACGATTATAGTGTCGGTTAATACGGTGTTCGCACTATCCTGAACGGTATAAATATAGGTTCCGGCGGGAAGATTATTCCGTAAAAAGTTCGTGTCACCGTCGGTCCAACTGATATGGAAGGGCGGCGTGCCGCAAGATGGAATTACCTCAATACTTCCGTTGCTGTCATTCATGCAAATCGTTCCGCTAACAACATTATAAACCCCAAACTGCCCCCCACTTCCTTTACTGATGGGTTTAATCAGCGGGCGCATATCGCGCGCGCTTATGGTCAGGGTAAAGCTCATTCCTTGTAAATTAAACAGCGGAATACTTCCGTTGCCGTTCACCAATTGAATACGGGCCAGCAATTGGTTATTATCCGTAAGTGTAACAATAGCATTGGAATCATTGCAGTTGCTGATAACCAGAGCGGTATCGGTACAATTAAAAGTGGTGTCAAAGTTAGCCGTCAATTGCTGGGGCTGTTCCGTCCAAATACGCATGGCCGGATCGCCGAAATAGTGGAACAATTCATGTGTATAGCGTGTTCCCGTATTGTTCCCCTCCCAGGTCTGTACTTCGCGAATCAATCCATGATTCAATACATCGCCCATGGTTACGATATCGGTATGCGGTGTTATCCCCGGATTGTTGATTCCTCCATTACCAAAAACAGGAACCAGGCCGGGATTTGACCAAATGGCATCAATCATTCCAATGGATAAACCGTCGTTATAACCGCTGTAACTATAATAAGATGCCGCCACAACACCAACAGCTCCGCCATTGCTTTTACGCATAAAAGTTTCGGCAAAACATGAATTCAAGGTAAATTCGCCGGTATGGCAATTAATACTAAAAACCACAGGTAATTTGTCGCCATTATTTAATAAACCGATTTTACTGTTTGTGAAATAGGGATGCGCCCATCCGGAGCCTCCCGAATATCCGTGGTCGCGGTGGAAAACATAAAACTTTCCTGCATTAATAGCATTCTTGATGTCTGTGGAACCTCCGTTCCAATTAAAGCCGTTTGATTTTTTCAGAACATTTGGGATCGCTGTTCCTGCGGGTGAGTAATAGCCGTTATTATAATATGTAGGATTAACGTTTGAAGCAGTATAATAAATGCGCTGTACCGCATATCCCTTGCTTGTCGTATAATTACGAATATCCTCACTAGTATGGGCAAACCGGCGATCGGCATAACCGTTGTTATCGTCATCTTGGTATTGTGCGCAATTTAATCCGTTTTGATAAAAGCTGCTGTCGCTTACGGGATTACGTTCGTAATTGATAATTTTCGAAACCTGCAAAAGTGCATCCGCAGCCGTGTTGGCCGAAATACGGCCCTTGGCCATATCCGGCACATAATCACCGGTTCCGTCCATACACACATAGTAAAGGTCGGTACCAAATTGGTTGCCTCCGGAATTAGTAATCACCTTGGCCGGCACAAATTGATGGTCGCCCATAATCAGTAAATAATCAGGCTTAGGAGTCCAATTATTATATAATGCATGAACCGTACTGTCCACTTGAGCAGAGGTCCAAGTGCTTTGCGAAACCACTTCAACGCTGTAGCCCAGCTGGCGTTTCCAACGGGCCAAAGAATCCGCGGCCGCCAGGAAATTCGCATGGGTAATGATGATATAATTTTTAGCATTTCCGGTGTTTTGCATGATGCCTTGATTTCCGGCGTATTGCTGAATATCAGATTTCAGGCTCTGTGCATTCAAAGGGAAATTACTCATATAATCCAAGGCGGATTTACTGTGTTGCCTATAATCCATAAAATGGCTTGCCCCCTTAAAACGGAGTTCATAAGTTAAATTCTCATGCATAAAAATTTGACCTGTTGCCGGATTGTATTGAATAGGAGTAATTTCCACCATAGCGTAGCGAAGGCCGCGAATGCGAATAATTTCACGGATGCGTATGGGCTCCGCGGGATAAATTTGATCTTTTTTATAGAAATCCCGGTCGATTTCAAATTCCGGCTCCGGGGCTCCTTCCGTATCACGGGCGGGCTGCAAAGCCGGATAAATACGGTAATTGTTTTTAACCAAAGCGATATCATGCTGAATGGTCAATTCGTAATCGGCTCCTTCGGGAATGGCAACCAGATCAATATGCGATGGGAGTGCGGGTTTCCCGACTTCTTGTAAATGACTGAAGTTTTTAATTGCCAAAACTTGATAGCGGTCATTCTTTTCCGTTTTATTTATAACGGCAGCATCATCAAAATGATAAGAAATATGGATTCCTTCAAGTCCGCGATCGTCAATTGCGCGAACCGGCTCATTTAGTGCGGTAGCTTTTTTATAGCCCGAAAAGCTTAGCAAATTGCTTTGAGAAAATCCGAAAATAGCAAGCAGGATTAAGGAAATAGTAAAAAAATATTTCATGTGTTGAAATCTAATTAATTGTGTATATTGTGTGTCTGGCGGCAAAAATAAGATTTTAATACTAATGATATTTGTTTTTCGAATATTTATCGCAATATACCCTATTTTAAAGCCGTTTCACCCTTGATTTTGCACTGCATCAATCAGCAATTATTTCCTATCTTTGCCTCTTAATGTAAAATACCCCGAATAAGGTTTTTATACATTTTTTATGCATAGGAATATTCTCAGATAAAACACTAATAATGACAAATATAGGAGCAAGTGAGCTAAGTCTGTCCGGAGTTTATGATATCCTTTTTAACGAAAAAAAACTCAGGATAGCTGAGCATACGGTGCAAGAGATGCAGGCCAGTTTTGATTTTCTGAAAGAAATATCGGAGAATAAAGTGGTATATGGTATTAATACCGGCTTGGGCCCGATGGCACAGTTTAAAATCGAGCCGTATGAGCAGATAGATTTGCAATACAATCTTATTCGCAGTCATGCAAGTGGTACCGGTGAAGCCTTACGCCCCGTTCATGTAAAAGCCGCTATGGTTTGCCGGCTGAACACACTTTCTCAGGCTCGTTCCGGTGTACATCCCGATGTGGCCGATGTCCTTATTGCAATGGTAAATAATGATGTTACCCCACTGATTCCCGTGCATGGCGGGGTAGGGGCGAGTGGCGATTTGGTACAACTTGCTCATTTGGCCCTTACCGTAATCGGCGAGGGCGAAGTTTTTTATAAAGGTATGCGACGACCGACAGCAGAGGTGTTTAAGGAACTAAATATTAAGCCGCTAAAGGTCCGTCTGCGTGAGGGCTTGGGCATGATTAATGGAACCTCCGTGATGAGTGGTATCGGTATTGTGAGCATTATTAAGAGTTACCATTTGTTGAATTGGTCCTTGGTGACTGCCGCGATGATTAATGAAGTGGTCAGTTCGTTTTCCGACCATTTTTCCGAAGAGTTAAACGAGGTAAAACATCATGCCGGACAGCAAAAGATTGCAGCGGCCTTGCGGACACAAATGGAAGATAGTAAACTGATTCGTCAGCGTTGTGATTTTCCCTTTGACGGAACCCTGAAAGGAAATGAATACCAGCAAAAAATACAAGAATATTATTCCCTGCGCTGTATTCCGCAAATTCTGGGGCCGATTTATGATACCATCGAAAATGCGGAGCAGGTGCTAATCGCCGAAGTAAATTCGGTAAGTGATAATCCGGTAATTGATTATAAGCGGAAGAAAGTATTCCACGGCGGAAACTTTCATGGCGATTATGTTTCTCTGGAAATGGATAAGCTGCGTTTGGCCGTAATTAAACTTTCGATGCTGGCCGAGCGGCAGATTAATTATCTGATGAATGATAAGCTGAACGGTATCTTGCCGCCTTTTGTCAATCTGGGCAAAAAAGGATTGAACCTCGGTATGCAAGGCGTTCAATTTACGGCCACCTCAACGGTTGCCGAGAATCAAAGTCTGGGTACTTCGCTCTATATTCACAGCATTCCGAACAATAACGATAATCAGGATATCGTGAGTATGGGAGCCAATTCAGCCTTGGCTACGGACAAGGTTATTGATAACAGTTTTGAGGTTATGGCGATTGAATTGCTTACGCTGGTGCAGGCGATAGATTACCTGAAAATCCGGGATAAACTATCCACCTCATCACGGGCTGTTTATGATGACATTCGTGCTTTGGTTCCCACTTTTTCCGAAGATACAAGCAAATACGGGGAATTGGCAAAGATTAAGGACTATTTGAAAACAAAAAAATTGAACATTATATAATGCGAACAGCTTTAGTAACCGGAGGTTCCCGCGGAATCGGACGGGCAATATGCCAACAATTGGCAGCGGATGGTTTTCATGTTTTGATAAACTATCGTTCAAATCACGTTGAGGCGGAAGAAACATTATCGACTATTCAGGCCGGCGGGGGCTCAGCCGAATTAATGCCTTTTGATGTGGCGAACATTGAAGCGGTACGCGCGGCTTTGCGCGCTTGGAAAGAGCAGCACGCTGAAGATTATATTTCGGTATTGGTTAATAATGCCGGTATCAGTCGCGATAACCTGATGGTGTTTATGAATGATGAAGAATGGGAAAGCGTATTGACGACCAATCTGGATAGCTTTTTCTATGTGACGAAGGAATTGCTGCAGGATATGATTGTAAACAAGCACGGACGCATTATCAATATTGTTTCGCTTTCGGGCATGAAAGGACAGCCCGGCCAGGTGAATTATTCGGCGGCTAAGGCAGGCGTGGTTGGCGCTACCAAAGCTTTGGCTCAGGAAATCGGCAAGAAGAAAGTCACCGTAAACGCGGTGGCCCCCGGTTTTATCACAACGGATATGACCAGGGAAATGCCCGAAAAAGAATTGAAGCGAATGATTCCGCTGAACCGTTTCGGAAAGCCGGAAGAGGTGGCGCATTTGGTTTCTTTTCTTGCCTCGGACAAATCAGCCTATATCACAGGCGAAACCATACAAATTAACGGAGGATTATACACTTAATTAATAGATAGAGAAGTAAATGGATCGCAGAGTTGTCATCACCGGAACGGGTATTTATGCCACCATTGGTAAAAACCTTGATGAGGTAAAAGATTCTTTATACCACGGCAAGTCGGGCATCGGGTTTGATCCCGCCCGCAAGGAATTAGGCTTTCGTTCGGCCTTAACAGGCATTATCGAGCGCCCTGTGCTGAAGGGTGTGCTGCCGCGCCGCATGCGGATTGGTTTGGCCGAGCAAGGTGAATATGCCTATGTGGCCACGATGGAGGCTTTGAAAAACGCCCACATCGATGAAGCTTTTTTGGATGCCAATGAAGTGGGTATTTTATATGGAAACGACAGCTCGGCAGTGCCCGTTATTCAGGCGGCGGATATTATTCGCGAAAAGAAAAATACGGTTATGGTGGGTTCGGGTTCTATTTTTCAGTCGATGAACTCGACCGTAACCATGAACCTTTCCGTAATTTTGAAATTACGGGGAATCAATTTTACCGTAAGTGGCGCCTGCGCCAGTGGTTCACATGCCATTGGTATGGCTTATCTGTTGATTAAACAAGGTTTGCAGGATATGATTATTACCGGAGGTGCTCAGGAAATCAATGCCCTGTCCATGGGTAATTTCGACGCATTGAACGCTTTTTCCGTGCGTGAAGACGAGCCCACAAAAGCTTCCCGCCCCTTTGATAAAGATCGTGATGGCTTGGTTCCCAGTGGTGGAGCAGCTACCTTGGTGCTCGAAAGCTATGAGTCTGCGGTAAAACGCGGGGCGCCGATTCTCGCGGAGGTTTTGGGCTACGGTTTTTCATCTAACGGCGATCATATCTCGGTTCCCAATGTTGTAGGCCCCACAATCTCTTTGGAGCGGGCAATTAATGACGCCGGCATCGACCCTTCGGAAGTGGACTATGTAAATGCCCACGCGACCTCGACGCCTGTGGGTGATATGAACGAAGCTCAGGCTTTGGATAATATCTTCGGGAAATACAAAACTCCGATTAGTTCAACCAAATCCATGACCGGCCACGAAATGTGGATGGGTGGGGCCAGCGAGATAATTTATTCCATGATTATGGCGCAAAATTCATTTATCGCGCCCAATATTAATTTCGAAAATCCTGATGAGTACTCCAAAAACCTGAATATTGTACGGGAGACCATGCAAGCGGAAATCAAGCTTTTCGTGTCCAATTCTTTTGGTTTTGGCGGCACAAACTCATCCCTGGTTGTGCGGATGCTTTAGTCTCATTTTGTGCTATTTATGTAGTTTTGTGGTATTTCTATGCCTAAATTATTTGAAGGGGTTTAGAATTAAACATTATTTATTACTTTTGCCGCAGTTTTTACGATAAGAATCAGTAGCAGAAAGATATGGATGTAAAATCAACCATTAACGAATTTTTAATTGACGAATTTGAACTGGAGCCGGACCAGCTGGTGCCTGATGCAAAGCTAAAAGACGATTTGGATATCGGCAGTTTGGATTTTGTTGATATTGCGGTAATTGTCGAAAAAGAGTTTGGCTTTAAAGTCAAAAGTGAGGATATGGTAAACATCCGTGTATTGCAGGATTTATACGATTATATCGAGCAAAAGGCCAATTCAAATTAATAAACTCCTCAAATGCGTTCATGGAAAGGCAAAACGCGGGGAGGTCTCTGGGGATATAAATTCTTTATCTTAAGTCTTCGATTTTTCGGGCTCAATTTTGCTTATTTCATACTCTATTTCGTAGTGGTATATTTCGCGCTTTTCGCCCCGAAAGCCACCCGTTCCATTTATTTCTACTTCCGTAAAGTACGCGGACAATCCGCTCTGAAATCCTTTTTCAATATTTTCCGTAATTATTATGTTTTCGGCCAGGTGCTTTTGGATAAAACCGCTTTGCTTGCCGGGTTTACTACCGATTTTACTTACGATTTCGACGGCGAATACCGTTTGCACGATTTGGCGGCCAAAAAACAAGGCGCTTTGCTGGTGGGCGCCCATGCCGGGAATTGGGAAATCGCGGGCCAATTGCTTGAACGTATCAATACCACCATTCATATTGTGATGCTGGAGGCCGAGCACGAACAGATCAAAAAACTCATGGATACGGTTTTGGTAAAAAAAGATGTGGATATTATTCCCATAAAGAAAGATATGTCGCATTTGCTAAAAATCAAAGAGGCCTTCGATAATAACCATTTTGTGGCCATGCATGGTGATCGTTTTGTGGAGGGAAATAAATTCTTGCTTTGCGATTTTTACGGAAAAAAAGCGGCCTTCCCGACCGGCCCCTTTTATATGGCCACGAAATTTAAGGTGCCCATCGTATTTGTATCGGCCATGAAAGTAAATCGCCGCCATTATCACTTTCACGCCACAGAACCCAAAGTTTATCCCTATCCTGCCAATCCGAAAAAACGTGACGAGCAAATCCGGGTGATATTGAAGGATTATATCGCCGAGATAACACGCATGCTCGACCAATATCCCCTGCAATGGTTTAATTATTACGAATTCTGGGAAGAGCAGAAAAAAGAAGCTAAATCCTAACAGATAGTAGTTGAGGGGATTCAGCTTTGTTTGTTTCACCTTTGTTTACTGTTCAATCCCCATTGCCCACATGTAAAATTCTAAAAAACCTTAGCCGAAAAAACTTATTTTAGCACCTTTATTATAGGTGTTTATTTTTAGCAATCATGCAAGAACTTTTAAACCGTCCTGTTTTGGATTTTATTCCCCAACGGCCTCCTTTTGTGTTGGTTGACCGCATTGTGGAATGTAATGAGGACTTTACCCGCAGTGAGTTCACGGTACAATCGGAACATCTGCTCTGCAAAGACGGTTTCTTGCAGGAGGGCGGCCTGATTGAAAATATCGCTCAAACGGCTGCCGCGGGCCATGGCATTTTAATGCTTTCCCAAGGCAAAGAAGTGGTGCGCGGCTTTATCGGTTCGGTAAAAAATCTGTTGCTTCACAAGCTGCCCCCGGAGGGTACGCTCTTGACGACCACGGTCGATAATGTAAGCGAAGTGATGAATGTAAACATCGTGAAAGGACGGGTGGAGGACGAATCGGGCGTGCTGTATGCCGAGGGCGAAATGAATATATTTTTAGAAAACTGATGGCAGAACAAAAGAAAACAATCAAGGATATTTGTGAAACGCGCATCCGTTTTAGCGAGGTGGATTCGATGGGAATTTTATGGCACGGCAATTATATCAAGCTCTTCGAAGACGGGCGCGAATCCTGGGGGTTGAAATACGGAATGCATTACATCAATTTTTACGAAAACAAGGTGATGACACCCATTGTGCATACTTCCATCGACCATAAACAGGTTATGCGTTATGGCGATACTGCCATTATCGAAACGGAATATATCGATACGGAGGCCGCTAAAATAAAATACAAATACCGCATTCGCCGTAAGTCTGATTATAAGGTGGTTGCCGAGGGCGAAACGGTACAGGTATTTACTGATATCGAAGGAAATTTACTGCTGACAATACCTGCATTTTTTCTGGAGTGGAAACGTAAACAAGGCCTGCTGTAATGGAACGGGAAGTATATATCGCCGGAGGAGAAATGATCAGCGCTTTGGGGCCTTCATTGGCGGCTAATATGGAGCGCATCCTGCAAATGAATAGCGGGGTGCGGCTGAATGAAAACCGCGAACTCTCCAATGAGGCTTTTTATTGTGCGGCTTTGGAACCGGAGCAATTGCAGCCGTTATTCGAACAAGCGGGCCGGCACGAAAACTATACCCCTTTTGAGCAAATAGCAATTTATGTGGCCGAGGCCGCATGGAAAAACACTTCCGTGGACATTCGTTCACCGCGAACAGCTATTATCCTGTCCACTACCAAGGGGAATATCGACCTCTTGGATAAAGGTCAGGCTGGAAAATATCCCGCAAACCGGATTCATCTGTGGGCTGCCGCCGATGCCATCGGCAAATATTTTCAAAATCCGAATAAAGTTTTGGTCGTGTCCAACGCTTGTGTTTCCGGTGTTTTGGCCATCAATACGGCCGCTTCCCTGATTCGGGCCCGCAGCTATGACCACGTGCTGATAATCGGCGCCGATATGTTATCGAAGTTTGTGGTATCGGGATTTCAATCCTTTCAGAGTTTGAGCGCCGGAGTATGCAAACCCTTTGACCGCGACCGCGACGGATTGAATCTGGGGGAGGCGGCAGGCTGCCTGATTCTGACGGCAGAAGCTACGGGCAGTATCAAGGTTTTGGGTGGTTCCACACACAACGACGCCAATCATATTTCAGGCCCTTCACGTACGGCGGAGGGATTTTACCTCGCGGCCCGCTCGGCTATTAAAGCCTCGGGCATTACGCCTGCGCAAATCCAATATATATCGGCCCACGGAACGGCAACTCCCTACAATGATGAGATGGAGGCTATCGGCATTGGACGTTTGGGGTTGGAGCATGTTCCGGTGCATAGTCTGAAAGCTTTTTGGGGGCACACGCTGGGGGCGGCCGGAGTGATTGAGGCCTTAGTACAAATCGAATCGATGAAGCGCGGAATTTTATTGCCCACTTTGGGATGCGAAAAGCCGGGTGTTTCCGTGGATATTAATATCAGTCGAAAACCGGAACAGAAAAAAATCCGCTATGCCCTCAAAGTGGCTTCGGGTTTTTCCGGAGTAAACTCATCGGTGGTTTTTGAAAATACGGAGGGCGCGAAATGAGTGTGATTACGAGCCATATACGCATTGCCGATTTTAAACTGTGGAAAGACGGAACAGTGGTTTTTGCTTTTGACGAAAGCCGGGATACCGGTAAATTTCTGAAAGCCGCCTACAAATTTCTGGGCATGAAGTATATGAAATTCTTCAAGATGGACAGTTTGAGTAAATTGGGGCTGCTCGGGGCCGAAATGCTTTTGCAGGATAAGGATATACACGCCAAATATACCGAAGAAGAAATCGGGGTGGTTTTGGCCAACGCCTCGGCATCATTGGATGTGGACCGCAAATATTACGACACCATAAAGGACCCGGAAAATTATTTCCCCAGCCCGGCGCTTTTTGTTTATACGCTGCCGAATATAGTTTTGGGCGAAATATCAATACGCCACGGTTTTAAGGGCGAAAATGCATTCTTTGTACAGCAAAATTTCGATGCCGGATTTATGCATTTTTACAATGAAGACCTGCTGACCCGGAAAAGCCAGAAAGCACTGATTAGCGGCTGGGTTGAGGTAGGTGAAAACGGATTTGAAGCCCGGATGTATTTGATTGAACAAAATGGGGCGGGAATGAAACATCTGCCCGAAAACATTAAAAGCTTATTTTTGACAAAATAAAGAACAGAACTATGGACGAATTGATACAAAAACTTAAAGTCGAGATAATAGAAGCCCTGAATCTGGAAGATATTGAACCCGATGATATTGATGAAAAAGAGCCCCTTTTTAATGAAGGCCTGGGCCTGGATTCCATTGATGCCCTTGAGCTGATTGTGTTGCTGGACCGCACCTACGGGCTCAAGCTGGATAATGAAAATGAGGGTAAGGAGGTTTTCTACTCCGTGGAAACCATGGCGAAATATATCATGGAGCACCAAAAATAAAAAGCCATGCCCGGAAAGCGGATTGTAATTAGCGGAATGGGGGCCATCAGTGCCCTGGGCGATGATGTGGCGGCTCATTTGGATGCGCTGCAAAACGGACGCCACGGTATCAGTATGACCGACTATCTGGAAACAGCACACCGGTATACTTTTCCCGTAGGCGAAATCAAGCACAGTAACGATGAGTTGATTGCCTTGCTTGATTTGCCGCAAGGCGCTTATTCGCGTACCGAACTTTTAGGTTTGTTCGCTGTTCGGCAGCTTATCGCGAGCCTGCAATTGAAAACCGGTGGCCGGACGGGATTGGTATCGGCCAGTACGGTGGGCGGAATGGATCAAAGTGAGCGCTTTTTCGAAGATTATATACAAGGAGAAAAACTGGAATATGCCCGCCGTCATCCTTTGGGCGTAAGCACGGAATTTATCGCCGCCAACACCGGTATTAAAGGATTTCGCAGTACGGTAAGTACGGCCTGCTCTTCCTCGGCCAATGCGATGATTATCGGTGCCCGCCTGCTTCGGCAAGGGGTGGTTGACCAGGTTATCGTGGGCGGAACGGATGCGCTCTCGGCCTTTACCATAAATGGTTTTAACAGTTTGATGATTTTGGATAAAAATCATTGCAAGCCTTTTGATAACCGGCGTAAAGGGTTGAACCTCGGGGAGGCGGCCGCCTTTCTGCTTTTGGAAACCGAGGAAAGTGCCCGTGCCGCCGGACGCAAAATATGGAGTGAGCTGAAAGGCTACGCCAACACCAATGACGCCTATCACCAAACGGCTTCGTCGCCGGAAGGAAATGCCGCTTTTGCCGCGATGGAAGGCGCTTTGCAAAAGGCGGGAATGACCATTGCGGAAGTGGATTATGTGAATGCCCACGGAACGGGTACCGCCAATAATGATTTGGCCGAATCGCGGGCGATGGAACGTCTGTTTGACGGGGCGAAAATACCCTTCAGCTCCACAAAAGCCTATACCGGCCACACTTTGGGTGCCGCAGGTGCCATTGAAGCCGTTTTTGCCAATTTGTGCATCGAACATAAGATTGTGCCTGCCTCACTCAATTGTGCGCATCCGATGGAAGAGGTGAACATTTTCCCCGAAACCAAGCGGAAAACCTTGGATAAGCTGAATACGGTTTTGTCCAATTCTTTTGGTTTCGGCGGAAATAACACATCGCTTTTATTCTCATCCCTAAATGATTAGCCTTATGAAAAACGAATTGTATATAACGGGTTTGGGAATGATTTCGGCACAGGAAAGCCTCGGTGTGAAAAACACGAAGGCCTTCACGGCCAAGGAGGATTTCCACTGCATCGAACCCGATTACAAAGCATATATTCCGCCGGCCAAGGCGCGCCGTATGAGCCGCATATTGAAATATAGTTATGTAGCTGCCAAACAGGCACTGACGGAAGCCGCCCTGGAACAACCGCAAACCATCAATGTGGCGACGGCGTTGGGCTGCCTGAAAGACACAACGCTTTTTGTGCAGGATATGATTGAAAGCAAGGAGCAGGTTTTGAAACCCACGCCTTTTATCAATTCCACCCATAATACGGTGGCCGGATTGCTGGCGCTGACCTATGGCGCCAAAGGCCAGAATTTCACTTTTTCGCATACTGATTTTAGTTTCGAGCACGCCCTGCTGGATGTTATGATGCGGATGGAGGAAGGGGAAATAGAAAATGCATTGCTGGGTGCTGTTGAAGAACTTACCGAAGAAACGGAATTGATTAAGCGGCATTTGCATATGGAAAACCAGGGCGAAGGTGCGAGTTTTTTTGCGGTTTCCGGTACCGGAGGCAGCGATTACTATGCACGGGTAAAGGCCGTGGCTTTTGCTTACGAATTAGAGGGTGAAGACGATTTATATTATGCGGTAATGGATTTTCTTAAATCGGCCGGTGCAGATGCGGCACAAGTGAATACGGTAGTTAGCGACCATGACCTGACGCATGTTTTCGATATCGAAAAGCAAATCCTATATAAAGAATATTGCGGTGATTATATGACGGCTTCGGGCTTTGGTTTCGGGATGGCCGCCTTGGAAGTATTCAACCGGCAGCAAGACGTATTGCTGATCAATCACAACAATAAAAACAGCTATTCATTGGTATTATTAGGACGTTAGTATGAGCCGGTTTGCGATTCTCAATATGCTGTTTATCGCAGGAGCCGTGCTGACCGGCTATCTGGTGTTCAGTGGTTTTACATCCTGGTACAGCTTGTTGTTTTTGGCCCTGGCCTATTTGCTGATTCTTATCGCAGGTGTGAGCCGTGTGGATTTCGAACTGTTTATGGATATCGAAAATTCGGGAGATAACCGCTACAACAAAATCGCCCTCTCTTTTGATGACGGCCCTAATCCCGAAATTACTCCTGAGGTATTGGATAAACTGGCACGCTACGGCGTGAAAGCGGCCTTTTTTTGCATAGGCGGCAAGGTGGAAGAACATCAGGCGCTGGCCGGGCGCATCCATCGCGAAGGCCATATTTTGGGCAATCATTCCTTTTATCATAAAAACGATTTCCCTTTTCAAAAGGTGGAGGCCATAAAAGAAGAACTGCAAAATTGCAATAGAGCGATTGCCCGTGCCTGTGGTTTTGAACCTCTGTTTTTTCGTCCGCCATTCGGCGTAACAAATCCACGTATTGCCAAAGCGGTTAAGGAGCTTGAAATGACAACAATTGGCTGGAGCTTGCGCACTTTCGACACCGCCAAATCACCGGAAAAGGTAATAAAAAAGCTCCGCAAAAAACTTACGGGCGGCGATTTGATTCTTTTGCACGACAATCATCCGGGCGTATTGGAGATACTGGACTTTTTAATTCCTTATGCCGAGCAACAGGGATTGGAATTCGTCCGGCCCGATGGGTTGCTTGCTAAGGACGGCGAACGTGCACTTGTTCAAAAGGAGAAATAAAGTTATGGTAGTACAACTTTTTTAACGTGAAAACTATCTTGCTGCCCAAAACGGACAAAGTATAAACCGCCTGTCTTGACAGGAATACGATATTGGATGCTTTTTATTTCTCTTTTGAAAATTCGGCGTCCTGAACTATCAAAAACCTCCAAACGTCCTTTTGCCGGGGCTTCAAATTGTACGACGATATTTTTTCCTTCGGCAAATGTCCGAAATGCTGCTTCTTGATGATTATCAGTTTCGTCGATTCCGATATGCGTATCACGTGTATATTTAAATTGTTCGATAAGCGACCCGTCTGCGCGGATGGCGCTAAAGCTTAACGTATCCTGATTAATATCCAATTTGCAAAAATGCAGCGATTTATCTACCACAACAATACTATCTGCATTCGGATTGGGGGTGTATAGCGGAGCTCCGCCGCCTCCAGTAGTGATATGTTGTACTCCCATAACCGAAGCACGCGCATAATAATGGTTATGGCCCGCGATGACAAAATGAACGCCGTATTTCAAACAAAGCGGTTGAATGGTCTTTTGTGTGGTTCCGCTATTGGAATGCCCGCCGCCCGCACTCCATCCGGGTTTGTGCAAAAGGATGATTTTCCATGGTTTGCCGGTGGACGAAAGGTCGTTTACCAACCAGTTGTATTGGGGGCTGCCACTGCTGTAAGAGGTGTATTGATCTAAAACCGTGAAATGAATCGGGCCATAATCAAATGAATAATAGTATTGTCCGTTGACGAACATTGGATAATAAAAATATTTGGCAAATAAAACCCCCTGTCCTTCGTGATTTCCCACCGCAGCCAGGTAAGGTAATGTGGATAACATTTTTTGCAGTCCGCTATAATTCGCGCTGAAGAGTTGATTATCCCAATCATCTTCGTTATCTCCGTCGGCAACAATATCGCCACTGGAAACAATTAATGTTTGTGAAGCCGGATCTTGCACAATAGCGGAGAGAATGGCACGTGCTACCGAATCGTGCAAATGCGGATAGGTGCGGGTATCGCCATAAGCATAAAAACTAATTTGATTCGCCTGATTGTTGGCACCGCTTATAAAATCCCCGCTTTTTACTTCTTGTGAATTACATTCGACTTTATAAAAATAATGTGTGTTTGGTGTTAATCCCGTTAATATGATTTTATGTTGATGGTCGTTGCCATATTCTTGTGTGGTATCAATACCCACACTATAGCTTGTGTCGGTTCCCCAACGGATAACGCAATTTTTTTGCTGACGGAGTTGCCACATAATCAGCATTTCGCTATTAATACCGGTATAAAGTAAGTAGGGTGCTTTGCGGAAAGCAGAATAATTAATAAACTCCATTTTCAGGTCAAAGCTGATATCCGAACTTGAACTGCTGCGTTGATGTAGCTCAACGGCAATAACATTTTGCCCGCTGTCAAGTAATGTGGAGGGGAAATCGTAATTGTAAAAAGCATCTTCGGCCGATCCGGCTACAGTGCTTGCTGCCGTAGTGGTATAGGTAATAGTTCCCGATGGCATATTAGAACGAAGCAGCTCAGTGCCGTTTAAGTAAACGACAGCACCGTCGTCACGCAATACGGAAACTCGAAACCCGTTTTTGACTGCCGGATTGGAAATATTAAAACTTTTGCGGAAATAATAACAGATATGTTTATTCGAAGAATTGTTTCCATAACTCAATACGGTGGTTTCGTCTCCGTCGCCATAACCCAATTGTGCAGTTCCTTGAGCCCAGGCAGAATCATTGAAATTTATCCCAATCCAAGCCGTGTTTTGATTGGAGCCGTCGTCCAGATATTTCCAATTTGCTCCTTGTGGAATAATGGTTTGTCCGTAAATACTTAAGCTGAACAAGCTTAAAAGCATAAAGTTGATTAGATTTTTCATAAAGCTGTTGTTTCGTTAGGTGGGATAAAGATACGGTTTTATTTTTTTGGGAATTTGTCGGGTACAAATAGAATCCCGGATTAAATACTCCGAAAAAAAAGGTAATTTTGGAACGATTATTTATCTTCTTTCGGCCTGCTTTTTGCATCTGTGGCGCACATCAAAAAAGGAATTATATAATGACAAAGCAAATTTACCATTGGGGAATAATTTTACTTCTTATAGTTGTTAGCGGTTTTTCTAATAAGAAAGATGATGATTTTCGTCGTGTGCAAAATGAACAGTTTATACGAGAAAAGATTATTGAGAAAGCCCGCAATACCCGCACGATTCGTAGCGATTTTACCCAGGAAAAGCATTTGACGATGTTCGAAGAAGTGCTGGTAAGTAATGGTGAGTTTCTGTTCAGCGAACCCAATAAAGTACGCTGGGAATATCTGGAACCGATTTCGTATATAATTGTGCTGGACGGTAAAAAAGTACTGATAAAAGATGAGGACAAGGTGAAATCATACGATATGAATTCCAATCCGATTTTTAAGGAGGTAAACCGTCTTTTGGTAAACTCGCTAAGCGGAGAAATTCTGAGTGATAAGGATTTTCGTATTGAATATTACGAAAGTGCGGATGCTTATATGACGCGCCTTTTTCCGAATAATGAGGATATGAAGCAGGTGATTGACAATATCGAACTGTATTTTAATAAAATAGATTTCGGGGTAACCGGATTGCGAATTAATGAATTCAGCAAGGATTTTACCCTGATAAAATTCCAAAACCGCATTTTGAATGAGGATATTGATAAGGCTGCTTTTAAGCTTTAGTTTTTTGTGGGCCACGGCCAATGTACGGGCCGGAGACAGCCTGGTTTTGGCGCAGCAGCGAATTTTTCCGCAGCATTCGTTCCGGGCGGTGTATAAAACCCGTATTCATTTTAAGGATAAAGATTTGAGCGGCTTGCTCCTGGTGCGCCAAAATGCGGATTCTTCTTTTCGGGTGGCTATGGTAACCGAAGTGGGAATGAAAATTTTTGAGTTTAAGTTTTTCGCCCGCAAAAAGGATAATTTCCAGGTGGTATCCATTTTAAGCTATATGGACCGCAAGATTATAATCAATACCTTGCGCCGTGATTTCGAATCATTGTTTATGACTTTTGCAACGTATAAAAATCCGCATATCAGGGGGAATGAGCTATGCTATCGCTACGGGGGGCGGAGGATTTATCAATTGAATGAGGGAAGCATCACGCGAATGCTGCGAAAGAAACTGCTATTTAAAAAAGAGCAAATTGAAATTGAATCCGAAAAGGGCGCGCTGCCGCAAAAGATTTTTGTCCGGCATTATGGCGTAGATTTGCAAATCGAAATGGAGTGGATTAAGTAATATGGAATTATATAAAATACGTAATACAGAACATTCGGAAGGCACGGCTTTAGTGCGTTTGGAGCTGAATCCCGCACATGCGGTATATCAGGGGCATTTCCCCGGAATGCCGGTTCTGCCGGGTGCATTGCAGGTGGAGATTATTAAAGAATTGTTCGCTAAAATATTGGACGCGCCCCTTCGGCTGGACTCGGCGAAAAGCATTAAATATCTGGGTTTTGTGGTCCCCGGCGAACATCCTGTTTTGGACGTAGAGCTGAAATATAAAACTACGGAATCGGGCTACGGATTGCGTGCGCAAATACGTTCCGCGAATGACAACGCGCCTAAAATATTTATGAAATTTTCCGGACAATTTTCAAAAAAATAAAACCAAAGCACGCCCGAGATGCCTGATTTCAGTCATAAGGAACTATTCGAAAAACATAATGCTTGTGTGCTGATGGCCACCTTCAATAATGCGGGAACCATCGAAGACATCATCCGGCGGGTGCTGAACATAACACCTCATTTAATTGTTGTAAACGACGGCTCGACGGATGAAACTCCGGAAATACTGCAGCGTTTGCAAGCGGAATTTGGTTTTCAGGTACACGGCTACGAAAAGAATCGCGGAAAAGGCTATGCCTTGCGCACGGGCTTTTCCGAAGCCCGCAAGTCGGGCTATGATTATGCCCTGACGCTGGACTCCGACGGGCAACATTTCCCCGAGGATACTCCGCTTTTTTTAGAGAAATTGGAGGAAGTGGGAGAGCCTTGCCTGATATTGGGTAACCGTAATATGAATACGGCGGAGGGGATTCCCGGGAAAAGCAGTTTCGGGAATAATTTTTCCAACTTCTGGTTTTGGGTGGAGACCGGCCAAAAACTGCCGGATACTCAAACGGGTTTTCGCCTATACCCCATACTGCTTTACGATAAGATTAAATGGCATACGGTGAAATTCGAGTTCGAAATCGAGGTTTTGGTGCGTTCGGCCTGGCGGGGCATTACCATCACCTCGGTTCCGGTGCAGATTGTTTATTTCGAAGGAGATGAGCGGGTGTCGCACTTCCGTCCGTTTGCCGATTTTTCCCGCATCAGCGTGTTGAATACCGTATTGGTTACTTTGGCGCTGCTGTGGTATTACCCGCGGAAATCGCTGCGCTATTTTGCCGAAAACAAACCCTTGGATATCATCAAAGAGCAATTGAGCAAGCATAATGAAAGTAAGCTCAAAATTAGTTTTACGATGGGCTTCGGTTTTTTTATGGGCATCGTTCCCATATGGGGCTTTCAAATGCTGGTTGCCTTTTTCCTGGCGCAATGGATGAAACTCAATAAAACCCTGGTTATCCTGGCGGCCAATATCAGTTTGCCTCCCTTGATACCCTTTATTGTATGGGGCAGCTTTTGGTTTGGCGGATTGCTGTTGCACGGTGACCCCGAGCGCATCGGACATTCCATAAAGGATAATGTGGCGCTGTTTCAAAACGAGGACTTTCTCACCGCGCTTGCCGCTTTGGGCGATGATATATGGCAATATCTGGTGGGGGCCTTCGCTTTGGCGCTGGTGACTGGTTTTATAGGTTTTGCCGCGACTTATATCATTATCAGCATCAAAGAGCGCGTTTGGAAAAAAGAGCAGATGAATTAGGTCTTTACTTCCATACAAAAACATTACTTTTGGCTTTATAAAACAGAGCTTGACAAATCATTAACTATGCAGCGAAAACATATATCCTCCGGTCTGATTATTCTATTTTTATTTTTTGCCGTGCCTTCCCGGGCGCAGGAAAGTATCGACTGGGAAATGACCAAAAACCTCGATATTTTTACCAATCTGTATCAGCAGTTGAACCGCCATTATGTAGATGATATTCAGCCCGGAAAGCTGACCAATACTGCCATTAAGGCCCTTTTGAAAAGCCTGGACCCCTACACCGTTTATTATCCCGAAGCCGATATTGAGGATGTGCGCTTTTTGCAAACCGGAAAATACGGAGGTATCGGCTCGTATGTGCACATTAAAAACGACACCCTTTATGTGGGAATGCCTACGCCGGGCTATCCTTTTTACAAAGCGGGCTTACGTGCCGGTGATATTATTCTGAAAATTGACGATGTGGAAACCTCAGGCAAAAAGATGAGCGAAATATCGGATATGTTGCGCGGCCCTGCCGGCACCGAGCTGAATATAACTTTTTTGAAGGCGGGAAGTAATGCTCCGCAAACCCTGACCCTCACGCGCGAGCAAATCAAGGTAAAGAATGTGCCATTTTATAAGAAGCTGGACAATGAAACCGGCTATATCAAACTAAGTGGTTTTACGGAAACCGCTGCGCAGGAGGTTTTGGATGCTTTGAACGATATGAATAAAGACCAAAGCCTGAAATCGGTGGTGCTGGATTTGCGCGGCAATGGTGGCGGATTATTAGGCCAGGCGGTGGGGATAATGGATCTTTTTGTTCCCGCTAACGAACTAATCGTGAGTACTAAAGGTAAGCTGGAAAGTGAAAATATGGAGTTCAAAACCCAAATGCCTGCCGCCTTCCCGGATATGAAAGTGGTGGTTTTGGTAAACGGACGTTCGGCCTCGGCCTCGGAGATTGTGGCCGGCTCGTTTCAGGACCTCGACCGCGGAGTGATTATGGGACAGAAATCTTTTGGTAAAGGGCTGGTACAGAAAGTTTATAAGCTGAGTTATAATTCGCAGGTGAAGATTACGGTTGCCAAATATTATATTCCCAGCGGACGTTGCATACAGGCACTGGATTATCAGCACAAGGATGCCGGCGGCCATGCTTCGCGCACGGCGGATTCCTTGCAGGCGGTATTCAAAACCCACAATGGTCGCCCGGTAAAAGACGCCGGAGG
>CAYUAN010000221.1:0-2313 GCA_964442545.1 uncultured Prolixibacteraceae bacterium
AAAACTGAGTAATGCACTAAAATAAAACGCGCCTTTCGGCGCGCTATAAAATTGTTTGTCTTACCTTTCAACTTAAGAGAAAAGCTCGGCTTGCTCAGCCGCCGCTTCGGCTATTTCTTCCTTGGTTATAATTCCCACAACATCTGATATGGTTTCGCATTTTTCTCCGTTCGAAACTAAAGCCATCGGACTTTTATTTTCCTTCATCCTGGCAATAACGTTGAATACCACATCGTTTTTACGAGCAATTATGTATTTTTTACTTGCAATTTCGCCCACTTTAACGGTTATATCTATGCTTTTGAACAATTCCTTTATGCTAATAACACCAACTATAAGATCTCCATTCAAAACCACAAAACTCAAAACTCCGGAATTCGAGAAAGTTTCCAAAACCTCTTCCACAGTCATGGATTGCTGGATGCCTATTACCCTGTTCTCCATAACGTTTTGAACTCTTTTTGTAAGTAAAGTATTCATATGGAATATCTCTGGTATTAGATGGCCTCTCCTGGTAAGCTTCTTTGTGTATATACTGTCAGGAGACATAACTCTTCTGATTCCATCGGCTATGGCAACCGTTATGATAACAGGTATTATAACGTTGTAGTTTCTTGTCATTTCAAAAACCATAACGATCGAAGTAATCGCTGCACCGGTAACTCCACCTATGGTCCCAGCCATACCAACAACCGCAAATTCCGTCGGGGAGGCGGCAAGATGCGGGAAAAGCATCTTTACAAATGAACCATACATTCCACCTAAAGCCGCCCCTATAAATAAAGATGGAGAGAATATCCCTCCTGAGGCTCCGGAACCCAGAGTCAACGAAGTTGCAAGGAGCTTCAAGACTATGAGTAAGATTAGAAAGTAAGGGTTAAGTAATGTTCCCATCAATATATCCTGAATGGTGCTATAGCCTACACCAGCAACATAATAATGACCAAATTTAACTAAAAGCACGTAAATCAAAATTCCCTGTAAAAGCATTCCAAGCATATGGCGAGTATAGTAGTTGCCTTTCATATTATCGAATAGATCTTCGGCAGCGTATATTGATTTGATAAAAACGGCTGAAACGAATCCAGCAAGCAGTCCAAGACCAATGTAAGAAGTTAAAAGATAAGGATTGGTTATATGTTGAACCGAAACATCAAATCCCGGTATTATAAAAGATGGTACGTTACCAAAGAAAATTCTACCTATAAAGGTGGCTGTTGAAGTCGCAATGGCAACGGGAACAAAGGTTCTCACGCTTAGTTCCGGTACGATGAGTTCAATGGCAAATAACAATCCTCCTATTGGCGTATTAAATGTTGCGGCTATTCCCGCACCAGCGCCGGCCCCTATTAATGTTGCCCTTTGCCACGGAGCCATCGGTATGTATTGACCCAGCGTGGAACCAAAAGATGAGCCTATCTGTACTATCGGCCCTTCTCTACCTACAGAACCACCTGTTCCTATCGATATTGCCGAAGCCAGCGATTTAACAACCGCAACTATCGGTCTTATTATCCCTTTATTGTAATAAATCGCATCCATGACTTCGGGAACTCCATGCCCCTTTGCCTCGGGTGCAAAATTTTTTACAAGATATGCGACTAAAACAGCACCTATAACTGGAACGAATATTACCCAGAAACCCCATGGACTTGCGGGAATATGTATGTTCGCATCATAACGGTAAGAAAATTTACCCAGGAACATAACATTGTGAATAAAACCTATGAGGTCTCTAAATAAAACTGCTCCGAAACCGGCAACTATACCAACAAGTATTGCCAGTATGGACAACTTAAACTGCCCGACTTTAATCTTCTCTTTCGACATCTCTCTCCTCCGTTCTCTGTTATTTTTATATCTTTAACTTTTACTGTGACAAAATATAACGCACTTACTTCAAAAGCAAGTGCAATGAGCGTTCTATAAATAATGTCTTTAAGAGATAAAATATATTACACCAAAAAAAATGTTATTTCTAATTATTAAACTCCGTAACAAATAGCCGTTACAAAAAAATAATAAAAACCGGGCCGATTTGGCCCGGGGGATCCGCTACGCGTATTGGTCGAAATTCTGACCTAATCCTGTTAACTTCGCCATCTGTTCCGATGCTATTCTCGCCATTTTCATGGCCATGTTGTTTTGCCTATAAGAGGCTGCTTGCAATAAATCACCTAACTGCTTAATCGAATCCTTTTGATTCGCTGAATTCTGTGTCGGTGCAACACCTTGATACTGATTAATGCTCACATTTGAATCCACTCTCATAAATATCACCGCCTTTGGGATCCCGTATTGATTATCGTCTTA
>CAYUAN010000222.1:0-1856 GCA_964442545.1 uncultured Prolixibacteraceae bacterium
AAGCTAAACAGCACAATGCCCATAGCGATCAGTGCGCCGGTTTTATTGGCGGAGTATTGCTGAATAAGCAGCACGACCGTTGCCGTCAGGCAAAGAATAAAGCCGATTTTTCTGAAGTATCAATAAGCGGACTATTAATGATTCTTATGTACGACAGAAACACGCCATTGGAAAAAACCACTATTTAGCATAGCACTTGGCCAATAATTATATTTCAACCCTTTGAACAGCGCATAACCTACATCATCCGTTTTCGCTTAAGCAAATAAGGCGTAAGAATCTGCGCAAAGCCCTGATTGATATCCGCTTCCACAAAATCGATTTTATACTGGCCGCAACGGAGTTTCAGCTCGCGGGTATAGTCCTGCAATTGTTTAACATAGGCCTCTTTTACATCTTTGGGATTGAGTTTCAGCACTTCGCCGCTCTCGGCATCGATAAACTTATACGGCCGGTTTTGGTAGTCGAAATCCACTTCGGTTTTTTTGTCCACCGTATGAAAAACAATCACCTCATGCTTATTATGCTTGAGGTGCTGCAGGGCCGAGAATATCTCGTCGCTATGCTCCGTATCTTCAAACATATCGCTGAAGATAATCACCAGGGAGCGTTTGTGAATGCTGTCGGCCACCTGATGCAGGGCTTTGCCCAGGCGCGTGCTTTGCCGCTGTTCGGGCACGGGAATCTCGAACAGGGATTCCAGCTTGTCAAACACCAAATGCTCGTGGGCGGTATTGGAGCGGGCGGGCGTTTGCAGCAGCAGTTCGTCGGCAATCAGACTCAGCCCGAAGGCATCACGCTGTCGCTTGAGCATTTCAATAATAGCGGCGGCGGCATAAACGGAGAACACCATTTTATTGGGCGTTTCCAATGAGGGCTTTTTGGGGAAAGGGAAAAACATACTGCCCGAAGTGTCGATTACCAGCTGGCAACGCAGATTGGTTTCCTCCTCATAGCGTTTCACAAACAGCTTATCGGTTTTGCCATAGAGTTTCCAGTCGATATGCCGGGTGGATTCCCCGTTATTGTAGAGCCGGTGCTCGGCAAATTCCACCGAAAAGCCATGGAACGGACTTTTGTGAAGGCCCGTGATAAAGCCCTCCACCACTTGCCGGGCAATCAGTTCGAGTTTGCTGAATGCCTGCAGCCGGTTCCGGTTTATTTGTGAATTTGTCGCCATAAAAAAAATGCCGCTCTAATGTTAAATTAAAGCGGCATAAAAGTAGTTTTTTTTTGCCTGCGAATTACAGAATAGCGTCCAGTTTGGCCGCCAAAACCGCTTTCGGCACAGCACCCACTTGCTTGTCCACCAATTCGCCGTTTTTGAAAAACAGCAGCGTTGGGATATTGCGCACGCCGTACTCAACGGTTACGTTAGGATTGGAGTCCACATCGATTTTACCGCAAACGGCACGGCCTTCGTATTCTTCCGAAAGCTGATCCACGATCGGGCCAACCATGCGGCAAGGGCCACACCACTCCGCCCACAGGTCAATCAATACGGGCTTGTCTGATTTCAATACCAATTCTTCGAAATTGTCGTCAGTGATTTCAATAGTCATAATAGCTTATATTTTAAGTGTTTATAATTCTTCTTTTTCAAGTGCCGCAAAAATAGTATTTATTTGCAGAACCCCGCCATGCTTTTTTATAAAAAACTATTAACAAGCGTAGCCCGATGCTTGATGATGCTTTTGCAGCGCTTAAATTTTTTAAGATTAAGAGAAATAGAGTTATGGCACAAAGGGCGCGAAGAAGACACGGAGTTTTTTTAAACCATATAAGGCATATAAGGGCATATAAATTATAAATGGTTTCACGGTGTTACACAGTGTTCGACACAGTGTTTCACGGTG
>CAYUAN010000223.1:0-3720 GCA_964442545.1 uncultured Prolixibacteraceae bacterium
TCTTTCCATGATCCGCCCCGGATTACACGACGTGAACTGGATGGTGTGAATTCGTCATACAGGTCTTTTGAAATCTGCATATTCAAATCATGCGCCACTTGGTAAGTCGATTGTAAATAGGAATCCTCACACCATTCAGCAACGTTTCCGGCCATATCATAAAGACCGTAATCGTTTGGAGCGAAGTGTGCTACGATTAATGTGTGGAAACCTCCGTCATCCACATAATTTCCTCTCAGTGGTTTGTAGTTGGCCAAGAAGCATCCATTGGAATTTCTGATATACGGTCCGCCCCACGGGAACGGATTCAAATCTTTACCTCCACGGCCTGCCCATTCCCATTCCGCTTCATTCGGTAGGCGGAAATCGTTCCAAAATGTTGCTCCTCTTGATTGATGATAACTTCTTTTTATTCCGGTTCTCCATATAGAGAACGCACGAGCCTGAATCCAACTAACGCCTACAACCGGATAATGATCATAAGCAGGATGCCAATAATAATTCATGGTCATCGGCTCATTATAGGAATAAGTAAAATCATGTACCCAGCATAATGTATCAGGATAAATATTATCGGTTCGTGATTCGATAAATACGGAACGGTCAATCAAACCTTGTGCACGATTACCCCGCTGTGCTGCCGCATTCAAATTAATCCAATAATAGGTGAAATTTAATTTACGGGCATCAATCTGGCGAACATGATAATATTGTTCATGCTCCGGCAAGAATATTCCCCCGTTCGGGTCTTCCAATACCATTTTAACTTCTTCGTCGTCCCACTCAATCGGCTCATCCCAATTAATCAGGTTGTAGAAGTTTTGCTGGCCAAAGTCAATCGGATTACCGTCACGGTCAGAAATATAATGATTTCCAACATCGTCAGGGTTACCGTAAAGGGCAAGCAACACATGGGCGATAGAATCTCTAACCCAATTGGTAAATTGCCGATACTCGTTATTGGTAATTTCTGTTTCATCCATATAAAAGGCTTGAACAGAAACGGTCTTTGTAGGATTAGCCTGTGCATAAGGCACATCCTCATCAGAAGCTCCCATATTATAACTACCCATAGGAATAAAAAGCATTCCGATGGGGTCATCCTGGTACCAATCTTCCCGATCTTGAACTCCGGTAAGTTCTCCATTACCCCGGCTACAGCTGGCCATTACCAGCGCCAAGGTAAAAAATAGTAACATCCCGTTTAGTCTTCTTTTCGATTTTAACAACATAATTCTGTTATTAGTTTGTATTGTCGTCTTTGTACGCAATCATTATTAATTTGTTTCAGATTACAAAAATCTAACTGTTTTGTGACCTGATGGTGGTGGGGTATGAATGAATTTGAAGCAGTAGTTTACGAATATTTCAAATGTTCCGCTACTGTTTCTATTCAATGCTGAAGTGGTAATATCATAAGATACTCCCGCTTTTAACCCCCCAACGATGCTAACTGATTCCGGCACTCTGTATCCGGCTAAAATAGCTACAGCATCCGTAGCTCTATAGGTAACGCCGGCCCATATCTGATTATTGTAATATGCCAATAGGTTAATATCAAACTGAGCTGAAGTAAAGTCTGTTTTTACCATCAAATTCGGATTCAAAACAATGCCTGACCCCAACTCATAATAATATCCTCCATAAATAAAGTAATGTCCTCTATATTCCGGATTACCGGCATTTGCTTTAGGAAAGGCTGCCTCACCACCCCATAAACCCTGCATTTGAGTTGTGGAGAACCCTGCATAAAGCTTACCCGGTATTTTATAATGTAATCCGAATGCAAGATCAAAACTCATAGCACTTTGTTCCCCAACACCGGCCGGCCCGCCGGGACCACCCAAAAGGGGGTCATTAGGGTCAATTGGATCAAATTTCGAAAAATCAATGGTTTTATTTAGAAATCCACCCTGCAAGCCAATTCCCAGTTTGCCGGGACCGAGATTCAAACGAAAGGCATAAGCTAATCGCACGGCCATATTTGTTTCAAATCCGATTTTGTCACTGATAATCGTAAGCCCTACACCACCTAAAAGCGGTGCTACTGCTGCGTCTAATGTTAAAAAGAATGTCTGTGGGGCCCCACCGTTTCCATCAGTTCCCTTGTAACCCATCCATTGCTGGCGGTCAAGTATGGTACCGCAAATAGCATCATTACTACCCGCATATCCGGGATTGTACGCCATTTGCGAGAACATGAAATTCGTATATTGAATTTCTTGTTGCGCAAATAATGCGGCACTTGTTAAAACAAATGTTAAAGTAAAGATTAGATGTCTCATATGCAGCAGTGTTGGTGTACCATCTCTATTCAAATGGCTAAAGTAAAAAAAAAACTTTAACCATAATATATATCAAATTATATTATTCACAAATTAATCACGATATGTTTAAAATTCAAAACCAAAAAATACGATGTTGCTTCTTCTTATCCTGTGCGCAAATATATAAAAATTCGGATTGTCCGGTCAGTTTTTACATCGCTTATTGACAAGCTGATTGTTGATAAGGTTGCATTACTATTCGCCAAAATTACACGATACGATTAGTATGTTGAAATATAGTAAAATAAGGGTTTGTGGAATTCCGGAGATTACATTAATTTCTGATATACCTGCCACCACCGGTCCGGTATTTCGCCTTTCGTGGCCATTTGGTAGTCGGATATGGAGCAGGGTACCATAAAATGCCGTTCATATTTCGATTGCGACATGGGATTTTCCAATGGAACCTGCATCCACCAACGTCCGCTGCGTTTGCTTTTGTAAAAAACAATTTGATGCTCTCCGTCCAGCTCGATGGCTACGGTGTATTTTAAGTATTCCTCTTTTTGTTTATGCGGAAAATCGCCTTTACGATTGTAATACCCTTCGATAAAATACCAGATCATTTGCGCCACCAAATGCGCGGTTTGCCCATTATAATCTTTATCCGGATTTAACTCATAAAATCCTATGGAAGTCAGCTTGTCGCTCAAACCGGCATAGCGGGTAATCTGACAGGCTTCTTCTCCGTAAAAACCGTTCGGAGAGGCATTCCCGTTGCCCGGAGCATCGGATTGGCGAATGGCGCTGATGTCGAAACTTATCATATCGGCATTACGCACCATGGGTTCGGCTTCCTGCATATTAGCCCGTACATGTCCCAATCGATATACATCAAAAAACAGATTGTTCATCAAATTTACAGCCTGATGATCCACAAAATAGGTTTGATAACCCAGATTGGTGAAATTAAACAAGTAGTTTGGCTGATGAAGAATAATCTTACTTAAATAGGAGCGGGCGTTAAAAACTTCTTCCGCGTTGCCCAGATTAAAATGGGAATCAATAGCGGTAATATTAATAATCTGTCCCATATTTTCGTAGGCCAGATAATTGGCATAAGTAAGATCCTGCGATCCGCCGATTATTACCGGTATAATATTTTTTTGCATCAATTCCGAAACAATGGTTTTCAGTGCAAAATAGGTATCTTCTATTTCCGCTCCCGGATTAATATTCCCCAAATCGGCAATCTTGATTTTCGGAGACTGACGGTACAGTGCGTATAAATACTTGCGTACACTATCCGGTGCTTTGGCGCATCCTTTATTATTAACAGCTCTGCGCGATTCATTTACTCCGATTAACGCGATGTGGGCATTTTCTAAATCCGGAAAGCCGTTTTCTTCGGTAAAAGCATCAATCACATCGCCCATACGACGCTCGTGCACCA
>CAYUAN010000224.1:0-9754 GCA_964442545.1 uncultured Prolixibacteraceae bacterium
TAGCTGATGGTGTTGTTGCGCCAAATATCTTGACGAATCGCGGTTTTGCCGAGGGTGTCAATTACTTCTTTAATATCATTGACATCGGATGTTTTCAGTTGGATATAACGTCCGGCGTCCATACCTTTGTAGGGTTTGGAGGTCATTCCTCCCGCAATCCAAATGGTATTGACGGCATCGTCTTCATACTCGGTTTCCACACCATTTTGCAGTCCGCGCCCCGATCCCAGCAGGATAATCAGCATAAAGATTCCCCAGCCCACACTGAAGCCCGTGAGGAATGTACGGAGCTTGTTTTGCTCAATCGTACTGAAAATCTCCATCCATTTATCACGGTCAAACATCGGGCATTATTTTTCGATTAAACTGTTTTGCGCTTGTTTAATATCTTCCACAATCACTCCGTCGCGGAGGCGAATAATACGGCCGGTCATCTCGGCGATGTCCTGCTCGTGTGTTACAATCACTACTGTAATGCCTTCGGCATTAATCTCTTTTAGCAGGTCCATAACTTCGTAAGAGGTAGTTGTGTCCAGGGCTCCTGTGGGTTCATCGGCCAGGATTACTTTGGGTTGCGAGATAATGGCACGTGCAATGGCAATGCGCTGTTTTTGTCCGCCGGACAGCTCCGAGGGCAAATGATGTGCCCATTCGGCCAGTCCGACTTTTTCCAGATACTCCATGGCTAATGCATTTCGTTTTTTGCGGCTTACCTTTTGGTAATAAAGGGGCAGGGCCACATTCTCCAGCGCGTTTTTAAAGGAAATAAGATTGAAGGACTGGAATACAAAACCCAGATAATTGTTGCGAAACCATGCTGCTTTTCGTTCCGACATTTTTACAACGGGTTCATTATTTAGAAAATAGGAACCCGAATCATAAGAATCCAAGATGCCGAGAATGTTGAGCAAGGTTGATTTTCCGGAGCCTGACGAGCCCATAATGGAAACCATTTCTCCGGCTTCGATATGCAGGCTAATCCCTTTTAATACGTGCAATGAAGAGCTGCCGGTCCGGTAAGACTTGTGAATATCTGTGAGTTTAATCATTGTTGTTAGGACGCCGGGTCCGGATTTTTGTTACAAGTGATTTTTTTTGTGTGTATCCCAAAAGTACATCAAAATATTTATCCGGAGTATATGTTAAACAAAAAAGATAGAAAAAGAGTTTCCAAACGAGCCTTCTTTTCTTACCTTAAAGTCTTTCCTTGAAGAGGAATTATCATTTTCATAATATCGGGTTAATCAGTCAGATCAGAATGCGGAAAAATTACGGCCCGGTATTTTTGTTTTCAATAAAGAGAGTTACATGATTTAAGTCTCACTACGAATCTTAAGCGATTCTATAATTTTATCCGCCACCCGGAAGGCATTTGCGTAAATGGTCCAGGTATAGGTAACGCTGCCGCCGGTGGGCATAAAACTCCCGTCAGTCACATACAGGTTTTCCACCTCATGCGCCTTACAGTTTTTGTCCAAAACCGATGTTTGCGGATTGTCGCCAAAGCGGCAGCCTCCGGCTTGCAGGTTGGGCGGGGCGCCTCCGCTAATATGACTGCTGATATCTTTCGCACCCATTTGTTCCAAAATACCTTCGCATTTTCGGGCGATAAATTTTCCTACTTTCAAATCATGCGGATGATAGCCCAAGCGGATTCGCGCCACGGGATCACCCCATTTATCTTTCACTTTCGGGTCCAGTGTGACAAAACAATTATCGGTAGGCAGCCAGTCCACAAAAATTTCAAACTTCAGACGGCGCAGCCCCGTGAAATAATCATATATCCGCTGTTTCAATTTATGCCCGTATACCAATTCCCCGTCTTCCCATTTGCGGCGAACGGCTTTGCCGATGGGGTTGGCATGTTCGAACAGGAAATCAACCGTGCCGCCTTTTATCAGCTTTCCGCTTTCGGGGTCTTTGTATTCGTAAAATTCGTGCAACGAACGATTGACGAATAGTCCGGGCGCAGCTAATTCTTTGGCGTCATCCTCCGCTAAATCTTTGTAGTGGAAATAACCCGAACCGATACCTCCGGCCGAAAATATCAGGTTTTTTCCCACCAAACCCTGATTATTCGCCAGCCCGTCAGGAAAGTCGGGATTCTTGCTCATCAGCAATAAACGTGAAGTTTCCACGGCTTGTGCCGCTACCACGAAAATATCGGCTTCCACAATACGGTCTTTTCCATTGATGTCATGATAATGGGCTTCTATGATTTTCCCTTTGCCGTTTGTTTTCAAATGAAAAACCTTGGCATAAGGGATGATTGTACAATTTCCGGTGGCAAGGGCCCGGTCGATCAGGGCAACTCTTGAACTTCCTTTGGCATCGGAGCTGCAACCATAGCTGCCGCAATAATTGGAATAGTAGCATGCATTACGCTGGCCCTCAGGCTTACTCAGGATGGCCCGCGGAACGGGAACCATAGTATATCCTAATTTGCCCGCGGCTTGATCAATCCATCGCGAAACGATATTTTCGGCCAAAGGCGGATAAGGAAAAGTGGGAGAGGAGCGCCGCTCCTGAAATTTGTGTTGGACTACCCGGCCTGATACGCCCACAACTTTTTCCACCTTATCGTAATAAGGTTCCATATCATCATAGTTTATGGGCCAATCGGCTATATTGGCTCCCTTGATGGGACCGTAAGTGCTCAGGAGCTTGAAATCCTGCTCCTTCAGGCGATGAAAATAACCGCTCATAAAATTGGACGAGCCCCCCACACAGTTTCCGTTCCAAAAATCGCTACTTGTATCGAAGGTGGATTTGGCAATCCATTTGCCTTTGCTGTTTTTCTTTTCCAGCACCTGCGGCTCGTCTTTCAGATTGGGTGTAACCACCGAACGCCGAGTCATGGCTATTTCGTCTTTGGTAAAATCCGTTGTTTTAAACCAAGGGCCTTTCTCCAAAACAATCACATGATGTCCGGCTCGGGAAAGTTCATAGATTACCGGCCCTGCGCCCGCCCCGCTGCCAATTACACAAATGGTTTTCGTTGCCATGCTTCCGTTTTACTGTGAACTTGATGTTTTGTTTTGATTTACTTTGCTTTTGGCAAAGTGCGTCTTGTTTTGCTCCAGGATTAAAGGATAAATCTGTTCCTTTGCGGGCTGAGGTATTCCTGCCTGATGCCGCAACCATTTCCAGCCGGCGCCATCGGGATTGCTTCCGTAATTCGGATTGGCAAACATGGCTTCGAAAATAAAGGTCAGGATATTGGATAACCATACGGACCCCCAATCACTAAGCGAAATGCGTGCAATTAAATCTTCCTGCGCTTTCGTTGCCAGAGCGCCAAATGACTTATTGAATACTTTCCGTGCCCTTTGTTCTAATCGGACAAAGCCTGTTAGGATATATTCATTATCTCGTGAGTCTCGCCGTGGGTCGCTCAGTACCCACAACAAATATTCCGGAGCATTCAGTTCCAATGCTCCCGGCCCCAGGTCATTTTTTGGAAAAAGGATTGTGTGCAATGCGCGAACGGTTTTCATATCCAATTTGTAGGTTTGCCCGAAACTGAACTCCACAAAATCCGATTGATAGACTTGTTCACAAGAAGCCCCAAATGGTATCTGGCTGATTGCCGTGGCCCATAATCCCAACTTTACGAATTGTCTGCGGCTAAAACCATCTGTACCGGATTTTAGGGAATTATTAAGATTTGTTTTTTTTGCGAACTGCATTACAGACTGGGGATTATTTATATATTTGTATCATTCAATTATTAACCAATACAAAAATACGAAAACAATGAAGATGAGAAAACTTACTTTGGTTTTAGGCGTGTTGTTTATGGGTGGTGTTTTAGCCGCTTCAATGACTTCATGCGGAAATGCGGACAACAGCGCTGCTGCTGCCGGTGAAGAACAAGTAGATCAGGCAACCACTTCTGACGAAGGAGCTGCTGTAGAGGAGGCTACTGAAACAAATGTTGAAGAGGCTACTGAAGCTACACCAGCTGAGGCAGCACCTGTTGAGGAGGCTGCTGAAGAAGCTGAGGCTGCCCCTGCTGCCGAGGCCGCTGAGGCTGCTGATGTAGAAGCTCCTGCCGTAAAGGAAGCCCCTGCTGCCGAGGAAGCTCCCGAAGCACCGGCTGAAACAGAAAAATGCGGTAAATAATCCGTATTTTGAAAAATAAAAAAGCGATACTTTCATGAGTATCGCTTTTTTTATGTCTGCGTTTTTTCTTAATTATCGTTATCAGCCATATGCAGATCGTGGCCCATACGCTCTTGCTTGGTTTTCAGATAGCGGAAATTATGTTTACTTGGTGGTATGATGATTGGCCTGGTTTCGATAATCTCTATACCGTAACTGCTCAGCCCCACACGTTTGGTCGGGTTGTTGGTCAGCAGAATGATTTTGGTAGCATTCAAATCGCGTAGGATTTGTGCTCCGATACCATAATCGCGTTCATCTTCTTTGAAACCTAATTGCAAATTAGCGTCCACCGTATCCACGCCTTGTTCCTGCAAGTGATAGGCCTTGAGTTTATTCAGCAGTCCGATACCGCGACCTTCCTGATTCATATACAAGACAATACCTTTGCCTTCTTTTTCAATAATTTTCATACTCTCGTGCAGTTGCGGGCCGCAATCGCATTTGCAGCTTCCGAAAATATCGCCTGTAACACAACTGGAATGTACCCGCACAATAATGGGCTCATCTTTTTTCCAGGTGCCTTTAACCAAGGCAAGTTGGGGTTTCCCGTCGGATAATTGCTTGTATGCATGCAACATAAAATCGCCGTATTCTGTGGGCATATGCACTACTTCTTCTTTGGAAATCAGGGTTTCCATTTTAATACGGTAGGCAATCAGGTCTTTTATGGAAACAATCTTCAGATTAAAGCGCTCGGCAATATCGAATAGTTGGGGCAGTCGAGCCATGCTGCCGTCTTCATTCATAATTTCACAAATAGCGGCAGCGGGTTTCAGTCCGGCCAAACGAGCCAGGTCAATGGCTGCTTCGGTATGTCCGGCCCGGCGAATAACCCCATTGTCTTTGGCTTTCAGGGGGAATACGTGTCCCGGGCGGCTAAAATGCTCGGCTTTTATGTTTTCGTCGGCCAGTGCTTTAATGGTTTTGGCACGATCTTTCACCGATATACCGGTGGTTACGCCCTCACCGAGCAGGTCGATAGAAATCGTAAAGGCTGTTCCCTTGGGGTCGGTATTACGGCCAACCATCATCTCCAGGTTAAGCTCTTCGGCTCGTGATTCGGTGATGGGCGCACAGATTAATCCGCGGCCGTGGGTAGCCATAAAATTTACTATTTCGGGGGTGATGGTTTCGGCGGCGCAAATAAAATCACCTTCATTCTCGCGGTCCTCATCATCAACTACAATGACAACTTTCCCCGCCTTGATATCGGCAATTGCTTCGCTTATTTTATCCAGTTTTCGTTCCATTATAACGGCTTCTTAAAATAATGCGCAAAGGTACGTTATTTATCGGGAAAAAATAGAGGCATATTAATTTTGATTATACGGGAATAATCAAACAAAAAACCCTTAATATTTGTTCATATTAAGGGTTTTTTGAAAATAAATTTTGTCGGTTTAATTGTCGAATGAATCCGGTGAATTATTTTTCACTTTAAGATTTTCGTTTCCGGTCTTTATAACCTTAAACTCAGTACGGCGATTCATTGCATGTTGTTCTTCCGTACAATTTGATTTAACTCTTCCTTCGCAGTGACAGTCGTTCAGTAACCTAGATTCGCCGTATCCTATACCATATATACGCTCAGGGTTAACAATACGCTCTCTGATATATTGGGCAGAAGATTTAGCCCGCTTGTCTGAAAGGCGCTGATTATAAGCCTTGCTACCACGGCAGTCGGTATGTGCTCCCAGCTCGATTACCAAATTGGGGTATTTATTCATAATAGCCACAATCTTGTCAAGCTCTTTAGCTGCATCAGGTCTGATATTATATTTGTTCAAATCAAAATTAATCGGATTGATTTGAATCATTTCAGACAAGTCTTTTACAATCGGATCCAATCTAAAGTCAATAGTCTCATGCACATTATATTGGCCGGGTTTGTCTAATACAATTTTGTAAGTAACGTTTTTTGTAAAATATCCCTC
This sequence comes from uncultured Prolixibacteraceae bacterium, assembly GCA_964442545.1. Classification (GTDB taxonomy): domain Bacteria; phylum Bacteroidota; class Bacteroidia; order Bacteroidales; family UBA1556; genus UBA6267. The sequence continues at coordinate 6,102 of CAYUAN010000224.1, forward strand.
TTTTTGAATTTCAAAGGAATAGTTTGCTTCGTCGTTCAGGTGTTTGTCTGTTAACGGACGGCGGTAACCTCCACTTTCATCTATAGTAACAGTATCTTTTTGTTTTGTGATATTGTCAGTAATGATAAGTGTTACACCTGTTAATGTGTCACCGGTTTTGTTATCTGTTACCACGGCGAATAATGATAATCCCGGATCTTTTTCCAACATAAGATCTGCAATAATTACATCCTGGTCGGTTTTTGTATCAGCCGTATTGGTGCCTTCAAAATACTCGTCTTTATTACCGCTTAATTTATATAGTTTATCAGCCTCTACCACAAAACTGAAAGAACCATCGTCCGAAGTAACAGCCGAGTCTATGATATTATTGTCTGCATCAAACAGAAGCACCCTTACATTGGCCAAAATTGTTCCTTGCTTATCTGTTGCCGTGCCTTTAATGGTTTTGCCAAATAAGAAAGGTTTCAGCAATTCGAATGAATAAATATCGTCATCACCTTTACCTTCAGCTCTGTTGGATGAGAAGAATCCGGTTTTCTGTTTATCATTAAGAATAAATGCAAAGTCATCCATATTGGAGTTGATTGTTGCCCCCGGATTAATAGCTTTTCCGGCTTCGTTATTAAAGGGCGCCACAAAAATATCAAGCCCACCGAGTCCAACTTTACCGTTGGAGGCAAAAAACAGCATTTTTCCGTCAGCATGATAGAAAGGGAAAAGCTCATTGCCTTCCGTATTTACATTTGGGCCCAGGTTTTTTGGTTTTGACCAAGTAGTATCATCGATACGAACAGAGATATAGAGGTCGGAGCCGCCCATACCGCCCGGCATATCTGATGCAAAAAATAAGGTGTCGCCATTGGGACTTAAACAACCGTGTCCTACGGAATAGTTATCGTTATTATAGGTGAAGGATTTTTCATTTTGCCATTTACCATCCACATACTCCATAAAGTACAACTCAAGACGAACGATTCCCAGGCTATCTTTATTGGCATAATTATTTCGCGTAAAAACCATAAAACTACCATCCTTAGTGAAACTTGCCGGGCCTTCGTGCAGACGCTTGTTCACTGAGGGGAACTTTACAATATTTGATAATTCATTTGCACTGTTCCGCTCGGCCATAAACATATTTAGATAGGCCTGCTCATTCCAACTCCACTTTCGTTTAATTGGATTGGTGGTTTCTCTAGCCGAGGTAAAGACAATATAATCGGTACTATCTTTAGAATAATAGGCAGGGCCAAAATCCGATTGTGGTGAATTTATATCGAGGTTTTTAATTTTGAATTGACCATTATCCTTAGCCAGTTTAATATAGAAGTTTTCATCGGCTGTATAGGCAATAGCCCGTGTATCATCCGGTCTCAGTTCCTTAAACTTATGCATCCATTCTTGTGATTCTGGATATTTTTTTAACATCCTCATTAAAAAAGCATACTTATAGAAATCCTCTGCCGTAGCTTCAGTTGTGTTGATAAATAAGTTATAGTATTCAGTGGATTCCTCAAGCTTGCCGAGCTTGAAATAGCTGTCGGCGAGCATTCGGTTTATATCTGTTGTTTTATTTTCAACAGCTTCCAGTTTTTCAATGGCTTTTGAATACGAGTATGATTCGTAAAGCTTCTTTCCCTTTATGATTTTTCCATGACTTTGTTGTGCCATTACTGTGGTTGACAGTAATATCAAAAAAATAGGAATAAGTACTTTATTCATTATATCTGTTTTTATGTATTAATTACGAAATAAAAGATTAAAAATATCTTGGTGATCTTTGCTTTTTGCCTTTATTAAATATAAAGTCGTATCGCAACATTATTTCATGCGAGCCCGAATTATATTTGGAAGTAGTATTGGCGTAAGACCAATCGAAAGAATAACCGACGGCAAGCTGCGGTGTAATGTTTATTCCTGCAAGCGCACCTAAAGCATCTCCTGTTCTAAACATAGGGCCAACCCAGAAAAGATCATTGAAATAGAATAAGGCTGTAAGGTCTAGTTCAATGGGAGCTCCCTCGGCAACCTTTATAAATGTAGTCGGCTTAAGCTTTATTGTTTTACTGTGATTCAGGTCAAATATAGCTCCTGCAATAAAATAATAATGCCGCTCAATTCCTTCAACACCACCTTCGGTTGTATTGGCAAGGAAATCATTAGTGATTAGTGTTGGTATGGAAAATCCTAAATAGTATTTTGGAGTAGAATAATACAGTCCGAATCCAAATATGGGGAGTAATTCACTTTTGTAATCTTTTTGATAGGTAGGGTCATTGGCGTCATCCGGATTCAAACCGGATAATTCGTTTGTAAGAAAGCCTAAGCCTCCTTTCAATCCAAATGATAGAATGCGCCCTTTGTCAAAATGAATTTTGTAGGCATAGTCCACACTAAAGTGCGTTTGCTTGGTTGGTCCTATTCGGTCACTAACCACGGATAATCCTAAACCTACTTTTTCGTTAAAAACAGGAGCGTGTGCCGTTAGTGTTTGTGTTACAGGGGCTCCCGGAAATCCAACCCACATTGAGCGATGCAAACCGGTAATAGTTAACGCGTCTCTACTACCCGCATAAGCCGGGTTAATAGCCAGTGTATTGAAAGAGTAATGCGTGTACATTGCATTCTGCTGAGCTTTTAAGCTGATAATTGTTAAGAGCAACAGACTAAAAATAAATATTCTCTTCATTCCTTATTGTTTTTTAATAATACAATTCGTTTTACTTATAGGTAGGGAGTACTTTGTAGCCGAGCTGCAAAGTACTCCCGAATAAATATTATCGGGCTAAATAAATATAGCCTTTAATTGGTTTTTCGCCATTGTTCAGGTCAATGATGTAGAAGTATGTACCAACCGGTAGTTTGGATTTCCCTACAGACACTCCAAACTGATTCGTACCGTCCCAATCATTGTTATAACCATTCTTTGATTCAAATACTTTATTTCCCCATCTGTTGAAAATCAGTATGCTTGCATCGGGATATTTCTCTATTCCGGGAATCGTAAACTTATCGTTAATACCATCCTCGTTTGGAGAGAAAGTGTTCGGAATATCCACTAAGGGTACATTAATCTGTACCTCAACAGAGGCTTTGTTATTTGCCTGATTTGTGTCTAATTCGTTTCCGGAAATGGTAACAACATTTACATAGTCACCAGAGGACATAATTTTTGCGGTGATATCCATCGAAATGGGAGTGTTTACCGACAGATTACCAATTATCCATTTTCCGGTTGTCGGGTCATAATTTCCACCACTATTGTCTGCAACATATTCAAAACCTGAAGGCAAATGTTCGTTTACGTTCACGCCGGTTGCATTTGATGGTCCGTTATTGATTACATCAATGGTAAATGTTACCTCATCTCCGGCATACGGATTTGCATTGTCGATACTAATATTTACAGCCAAATCTGTAATAATTACAACAGCCGGCATTACTTTACTTATATTGTTGCTCGTATCATTATCAAACTCATTGGCTGTTACACTTGCCGTATTAAGGTAGTCATTTTTCGGAGTAACAATCACAGTAATTTGCAGACTATCTGTAGTACCGGTATTTAAGCTGTCAATTGTCCAGATACCCGTAAGCTCGTTATAAGAGCTGTTTCCATTGTCTGATAAGTAGATATAACCGGAACTTAGCTT
>CAYUAN010000225.1:0-6405 GCA_964442545.1 uncultured Prolixibacteraceae bacterium
CATAAAGGAAGTTTTATAAAATGGTTGGCTAAAAATAATCGACTGGGGGGCCAATACAAAGTTCCGCGCCTGTCCAACGAACGGAAAATCGTGGAAGAAATACTCAGTATGCTATAATAAAAAAAGCTGCCCCAAACAGGCAGCTTTTTTTAAGTTCCTTAGTTTTTCGTGCGGAATATCACCGCCTCCGACAAATAGTTTTTCGGATTATCTTTTGACGACAAAATAAAGCCCTTGTATGTGGTGCTTATCTGGTCCTCGTTGGCGCCCATGGATACCAGAATCTTTTTAATGGCTTCGGCCTTTTGTTTGCCGTATTCCTCATTCTCTTTTTCCTTTTTTGATTGTGAGAAATATACATCGGCCTCCAATTTCATTTCCGGATGATTAATCAACTCCAAAGCGATACTCGACAGCTCCGCAATGCTGGGCCCGCTAAGTTTCGATTTATTCATTAAATAATCGATATTGTATGATGTGTAGCTGCCTGCGGCCAATTGATCGTGGATTGATTCGGCATTTTTTGCCAGCATAAAATTGTGTAGAAAGATGGGCGTAATGGCTTCATAAGTAATCGTAATACCCGTGGGATTAAAATCTTCTTTATAGCTAATCATCTTACGCTCATTCATATAAACGTTCAGTATTCCTTTATTATATTCCACGGAAATACGGTACCAGTTGTACATGCCGTTTTCGTCGTAAGCCATTACCGGGTAGCGACTGGTCGAGTCTTTATAAGTAACAAAGTTTTTATTAATCTTGATGGCCGCCAGCTCCAGGTTTTTATTTTCAATGCCGTAAAAATTCACATACATCGGTTTGGCATAAGGGCTTACGGGCATCATAAAGTCAAATGACAAGGTGAAATTATCGGACAGATAATCGCCATTTGACCCTTTGAATTTAGGACTGATATAGCCCGGCCCGGAGAGCAATAGCGCTTCACCCTGATCCAGTGCGTCCACCTGAACTTCTCCGTTCGATTCCTCATCAACATACCACATAGTGGGGTGCTTGCTGCGTGCCTCATAATTAAATGGTTTGTCATAAAATATGATTTCTTTTCCGGGAACAAACTGTAATCGTTGCCATTGCACATCCGATTCTTCAATCAGGTTTTCGTCCACAAACATTTTTACTTCGCCGTAATAGGGATCGTACCAGGCCTCAAATGCGTTCACGCCTTCTTCGGCGGCCTTCAGGCCTTCTTCACGCACTTCGCGTGTTTCCTCTTCTGCTTTTTTGTTGGCATTATATTTAACTCGCTTGCGCGTTTCGTTTAATGCCCGGCGGTGAATACTTCCGAACTGAGCATAGGCTCCATAAGTTAATGCGAATAGAAAAATAATAAGGGAAAATTTCTTCATAGATATTGTTGCTTTTGGTGATTAATTTTTGATTTGTACAAATGTAGATAAATAAATATATGAATATCTAAGAGTGGTTATAATTAGTAATGGTTGCCTAAAATTGGTTATTTTTATCGGGTAAAATCCAATACAATGTCGAGAGTTTTATTTTTCGTTTTAATCACTTTTAGCCTGATGGCCGCTAAGCCGCTTGCCGGGGGTAAAGTGCTGAATTATCATGTCGATAATTTTGCAATGGATGTATTGGGAAATCTTTATGTAATCCATGAAACGGAATTACGCAAATACGACCGGGATTTTGAAGAGTTGGCCAATTTCAGCAATTTAAGTTACGGCAATATCACGTCAGTGGATGCTTCCGACGCGATGAATATCCTGGTGTTTTATGAGGATTTTGCCAAGGTGCTGTTTTTGGATAATACCCTTAGCCTGAAGAAAAGCGCTATTGATTTGAGTGATCTCGGCTTTCCCAATGCAAGCCTGGCTTGCCTGTCCTATAATAATGCCTTCTGGATTTTTGACCCCGTGAATCAGGAGCTGGTGCGTATTTCCCAGTTCCTTGAAATCGGTGACCGTTCCGGAAATCTGAACCAGGTCATTCATACGGAAATCCTGCCGGATCAACTGTTTGAGTCGGGCGACCGGGTTTATCTGAAGGATAAGGAGGAGGGGGTTTTTGTGTTCGATCGCTATGCCGGATTTATTAAGCGTTTACCTTTTCTCGATGTGCGGCAAATAGCGGTGTATGCCAAAGACGAATTGAGTTATTTGCGCAACGATACCATGTTTGTGTACGATATGCGCACCCTGCAAACCGATACCATTAGCTTCCCTTTAAGCGAATTGAAGAAAGTCCGGTTTATCGGGGATAATGCTTTTCTGCTAAACGATAAAGGCGTATTGCAATCGTTGCCTTTGAGTGATTAGCGCTTTTTCTTTTGCTCTTTCGCGTAATATTTGCAAATATCCGTAATCGGGCATTCGTTGCATTTGGGTTTGCGGGCCAGGCAGATATAGCGTCCGTGCAGGATTAACCAGTGGTGCGCAACGGGAATTACCTCTTCCGGAAAATATTTAATCAATTGCATTTCCGTATCCAACGGATTCTTAGCGTTTGTGGTCAGCCCGATGCGTGCCGAAACGCGAAATACGTGCGTATCCACCGCCATGGCCGGTTTGTTGAAAGCTACCGAAGCCACCACATTGGCCGTTTTGCGACCCACGCCCGGGAGCTTTTGCAAGTCGTCGATATTGTCGGGAATGATACCATTAAATTCCTTCATCAGTTTTTTTGCCATGCCCGAAAGGTTTTTCGCTTTGTTATTGGGGTAGGAGCATGATTTAATATATTCGAAAATCTCGTGTACTTCGGCCTCGGCCAATGCCGCTGCCGTAGGGAAAGCCTTGAAAAAATCGGGCGTAATCAGATTCACCCGTTTGTCCGTGCACTGAGCCGAAAGAATAACCGCTACAATCAGTTCGTAAGGGTTGCGATAATCCAACTCCGATTCAGCAACAGGCTGGTTTTTACTGAAATATTCTATAAATCGTTCGAAACGTTCTTTTTTGGTCATGGCTGATAATTTGAAAAAGCAAATGTAAAGCTTTTAACTATTTAAGATTTTTGATTTGAGATTTCCACCTTCGCTAGGCTACGGTCGATAAATTTGATGTTTAATTTGCTCCGCAACAATAGCCCATTACTCCAATTCAACCATTTAACCATTTAACCTCCCTAACGGATTTCCTCCCGATAGGGATGGTAGGCAGGCAATAGAACAATTTAACCATTTAAAAATAAAATAGGCCGTCAATTTTATAACGGCCTACCTCATTTTAATTAAGAATCAATTGGCTTTGCAGCCCGTCCAGCTTATGAAACTCCACAGCTTGGGAGTAAGCGAGGATATTCTTCCGGATCTTGTTCGAGATTCCGATTTTCATTTTCGCGAATACTTCTGAAATGTTCATCAATTCTTCATCGCTGATGATTTCTTTGAATTGGTACTCGGAAATGTAGTCTTTAATTGTAGAATTTTTTTTCATAGGCAGTTTTAAGATTAACACTGAAACACTAACGCCTAAAACTGCAGGATTATTATTCGCCGTTGAATTTATTTTGATAAAACAATATTATGCTCTTCAATCAGCTTACGCAGATTGATTAAGGCGTAACGCATCCGTCCCAAAGCCGTGTTAATGCTTACTCCGGTGGTCTCCGCGATATCCTTGAAGCTCATCTCCGAATAATGGCGCATCTTCAGCACTTCGCGTTGCGATTCGGGCAACATTTCCACCAGCTGCCGCACCTTGTCATGGGTTTGCTTTTCGATAATCTCATCTTCCGCGTTTTTGTCATATACTTCGATTGTATTAAAAACATCGTACTCATCATTGCTGCGTACCATGCGGAAACGGTTTGTACGGCGGAAATGGTCAATCACCAGGTTGTGGGCAATACGCATTACCCACTGAATAAACTTGCCCTCCTCAACATAGGAATCACTTTTCAGTTTATTAATTACCTTAATAAAAGTGTCTTGAAAGATATCCTCGGCGATTTCTTTGTCCTTAACGGTCATAAGGATATAGCCGAATACACGCGCCTGATGGCGTTGTATAATCTCATTGATACAGGATTCTTTGCCGGAAACATAGGCGTGAATCAGCTCCTGATCACTAAACTTCGCGTAATCCATTCTTATCGATTTGGTTCCTAATTAAAAATGGTAAAGTTTAGTCGATACTGTTCCTCCTATGTTTTTAGTGGTTTAATACTTATTAACGTTTCTTAAACAATAAATATTGCAAAAGGTTGCTTTACCCGCACAATATTTTTGTTGCACAAATGTAAATATAATTTTTACATACGCAAATTTAACAAAAATATGCGAATTAATTTTATGTGCCGCCATTATTTATATTTGTGTTAAATGGTAGGTTTTGAACTATTTATAAGTTATCATGGTTCTTGTAAAAATAGTAGTGCCGTCTAAAATATTTTTCTCTTCCACAAGTCGATTTTACGGATATTTGCAGCAAATAAAATTAACATTGGCAAAGCTTAAATACATTGAAATAAAAGGTGCCCGCGTGCACAACCTCAAAAATATCGACCTGCGTATTCCGCGCAATAAGTTTGTTGTGATTACAGGTTTATCCGGCTCGGGTAAGTCGTCACTGGCTTTCGATACTTTGTATGCCGACGGCCAAAGGCGCTATATCGAGAGTTTGAGCTCCTATGCGCGCCAGTTTATGGGCCGTATGAGCAAGCCCGAGGTGGATAAAATCAGCGGTATTTCACCCGCCATCGCCATTGAACAAAAGGTAAATACCCGTAATCCGCGCTCTACGGTGGGTACTTCCACGGAAATCTATGAATACCTGAAATTGTTGTTTGTACGCATTGGGAAAACCTATTCCCCGGTATCGGGGAAATTGGTCAAGCATCATCGTACCGCGGATGTATTGGAGTTTGTGAAGTCATTGGCTCCGGGCACACGTTTTATGGTTACGGCGCCCATGATATTGCGGGATGACCGGGTGCTGAGCGTTCAACTGAATATGCTCTTGCAGCACGGTTTTTCGCGGGTAATGACGCGCGGTAAGGTGCAACCCATTGAGGAGGTGCTGGCGATAAAAGATATTGACAAAAGAAAAAAACGTGACTGCCAGATTGTGATTGACCGCATGAGCCGTAACGAAGACTTTCACAGTATTCAGGCGCGCCTGGCCGACTCGGTGCAGATGGCTTTTTACGAAGGCGAGGGAATATGCCGGATATATTTCGAGTAAGATGGGAAATTTCAGTTTTTCGAATTCTCCGGACGTTTCGAATTGGACGGAATGGAGTTTGAAGTGCCCAATCTAAACTTTTTCAGTTTTAATAATCCCTACGGAGCCTGCCGTCGATGCGAGGGCTATGGCAGCGTAATTGGCATCGATCCTGAACTGGTAATTCCCGATAAAAACTTATCCGTTTTCGAGGGCGCTATCGCACCTTGGAAAGGGGAGAAGATGGGCCAATGGAAAGACCGCCTGGTGATGAATGCCATGAAGTTTGATTTTCCGGTACATCGGCCGTATTATTTGCTTTCTGATGAAGAAAAAGAATTGCTATGGACGGGGAATGAGTATTTTGACGGACTGAATGCCTTCTTCGAAGAGCTGGAGCAGAATGCCTATAAAATTCAGTATCGTGTGATGTTGTCGCGCTATCGCGGGAAAACAATTTGTCCGGAGTGCAAGGGTAGCCGCCTGCGAAAGGAAACGAATTATGTTAAGATTGACGGTAAGAATATTACCGATATCGTGCTGATGCCGGTGGACCGTGCACTGGAGTTTTTTAAGAACATCCGCCTGGACGAGCACGACCGGATAATCGCGAAACGAATAATTCTGGAAATTACCAATCGCTTGCAGGTATTGAGCGATGTGGGGCTCTCGTATCTTACGCTCAATCGCCGTTCCAATACCTTGTCCGGCGGTGAATCCCAACGAATAAATCTGGCTACATCGCTGGGCAGTAGTCTGGTGGGCTCGGTTTATATCCTCGACGAGCCCAGTATCGGTTTGCATCCGCGCGATACTGCCCGATTAATTAAAGTGCTGAAGCGCCTGCGGGATATCGGCAATACGGTGATTGTGGTGGAGCATGATGAGCAGATCATGCAGGCCGCCGACCATATTATCGATATCGGCCCGGCTGCCGGAACGCATGGGGGCGAGGTAGTGTTTAGCGGAACGTTCAAACAAATGCTGAACGCGGCGGACACCCTGACGGCCCGTTACCTTACCGGGAAAATGAAAATTCCGGTTCCCGCCTTTCGGCGAAGGTGGAAGGAATATGTGGAGATTCGCGGAGCGGAAGAGCATAACCTAAAAAATATTGACGTTAAAATACCGCTCAATGTAATGACGCTGATTACCGGAGTCAGCGGTTCGGGGAAAACCACTTTAATCAAAGGAATTTTATATCCCGCCCTGCGGAAGATATTGGGTAATCACGGAGATGCCACCGGAAAGCATGCCG
>CAYUAN010000226.1:0-2839 GCA_964442545.1 uncultured Prolixibacteraceae bacterium
TATCCTAATCCTGCCGGTGAATATTTGAATATCCAATCAGAGGAACTTATGAATGCAAAGGATTTAAGTATATCAATTTACTCAATTTTGGGGGGCAAAGTTTTCAGTAAGCAAATTAAGAATCAATCGAATATACGCATTGATACTCATGATTTGGCTGATGGAATGTATTTGATATATATTCAAGACTCCAAAAGAAAACAAGTAATTAAGTTTATCAAACAATAATCAAATAAAGTCCATAAAAATCAGATTTAGTTAGTGTGGGTAAGTATATCGAAGTGCGGGCACTAAAACTTATTAGAGGTTTTGTTAACATCTAGTATAAAAATCCTTTATCTCTAAGAATTCAATAAGGTTTTTTTTGGTTAAATTTGAGCAGCCAAAAATAGCTTTCTTATGGACTATATCGAATTACAATGCCGTATCGTTCCTTCGGATCCGGGGAATGATATTATGATAGGAGAATTATCGGACTTGGGTTACGACAGTTTTGTGGAGCAGGATGATATGCTGCTTGCCTATATTCCTGTCGATAATTTTAATGAATCGGCATTAGAGGAGCTTGGAATACTGGAATTGGACAATTTTCAGGTGGATCTCGACCACCGTTTGATTAAAGACCAAAACTGGAACGCTAAGTGGGAAGAAGATTACAGTCCGGTAATGATTGACGGAAAGGTTAGCATACGGGCGCCTTTTCATGATAAGCCCGATTGTACATTTGATATCGTGATTGAGCCGAAGATGTCTTTCGGTACGGCTCATCATCCGACCACGGCGCAAATGATTCAGCTTTTGCTCGAAAAAGATGTGCGGGGAATGACGGTTTTGGATATGGGCAGCGGGACTGCGGTATTGGCTATTCTGGCCGCCCTGAAAGGAGCAAAGCATGTGGATGCCATTGATAACGACGAATGGGCCTATAATAATGCCCGAGAAAATATCCTGCGAAATAATACCCCGAATGTAAAGGCGGAATTGGGTGATGCGGCATTATTGCAAGGCCGTACCTATGATTTTATAATGGCGAATATCAACCGTAATATTCTGTTGGCTGATTTGAAGGCTTATTCCGAAGCCTTGAAAAGTGGCGGCGAATTGTTTATGAGTGGTTTTTATGAAGAAGATATTCCTCTGCTCAAAGAAGAAGCGGCAAAATGGGGAATTGAATATTCAGGGCACCGTGTTTCCGACCTTTGGGTGGCCTCAAAATGGATTAAAAAATAGAAAAATATTTTTCGATGAAGATAAAGCAAGTTTTCCTCCTGACAATTATTAGTTTGTATAGTATTGCACTAAGTGCGCAAGGTGCTTATAAATTCTCTTCCCGTTCGGATAAATACACATTGGAGTTACGGGAGTATATGACTACCCGAACAGATAAGCAACATAAAAAAATGGCGGAGGAGTACATTTTGCGCTTCGAAGTTTTTTGGAATAGCGATACGCTTACTGAAAAGCAAAAACAGCAGATTATAGTATTATCTAATGTGTTGTCTCAAAAACGCTACCGGCCGATGCCTGAGTTTGTTAAATTTCTGGATGCGGTTTGGCTGACGGCCCGAAGTAAGAAAGGACGGGAAATATTCTCGCAATGGATAAAAACAGTGGGGGAGTTAGCCGGTGGGCGCAGTAAATCCAATTTTCTGAGATATATGGATATTTCCATTAATTTGTTTGGCCATAGGATTTTGTATAAGTCACAAAACTTTTATTGGCAAGCAAGTAATTTGAATTTTACCTACGCCAAAGAAGGAAAATATCCGGTTTTTATTTTCGACAGTTTGGATTTAACCTGTTATACCAGGGCCGACAGCGGTACTATTTACCGGACACGCGGTGTGTATAATCCTCTGCGACAGGCCTGGGAAGGTATTGGCGGAAAAGTATATTGGACACGGGTTGAGCTGGACCGTTCAAAGGTTTACGCGGAGCTGACAAAATATAACATCAAACTGAAGAGTAATCGTTATGTATGTGATACCGTTGTTTTTTACGATAAGCGGCAGTTTGATATGCCCTTGATGGGGCGTTTCAGCGAGAAAATTATGACTTCGAAGACCCGGCGCTATACTTATCCGAATTTCACCTCTTTTAATAATAATCTTGTCATAAAGAATGTATTTAAAGATATTGATTATCAGGGTGGATATACGCTAAAGGGAGCTAGTATTATCGGCTCGGGAACCAAAGAGCAAAAAGCTTATTTTATCTTTAAGCGCAAAGGCAAACGCTTTGTTTGGGCGGGGGCCGAAAGTTTTAACATTAACAAAGATCGCATCAGGTCTAATCATGTGAATATCATTATCTATCTGGAGCAGGATTCCATTTATCATCCGGGCCTGTCGCTGGATTACAATAATGCCAAGCGACAACTTTTTATCTATCGGGAGGAAAAGGGGCTTTCCAAAGCACCGTTTTACGACAGCTACCACCAACTGGATTTATATGTGGAAGCGATGTTTTGGAAGCTGGATGAGGATTTTATTGATATGAAATCCGTGGTGCAAAGCGGCTCGGTAAGCGAAGCGCGTTTTGAGTCCCTTAATCTGTTTACCCGGGCGCGGTATGATCGTATGCAGGGAATCGACAGGATAAACCCGGTGAAGGCGGTTTACAATTTTACCCGGCAAACCGGTTATAATGATTTTTATGCCGAAGATTTTGGCCGTTATATCGGTATGGGGAAAACGGTAACCATTAATTTGTTGATGGATTTGGCTTCCAAGGGCTTCCTGATTTATGATATTCAGGAAAATTATGTCATAGTGAAAGACCGGGTGCGCTTATATATTGAGGCTTCGGAAGGTAAAGTGGATTACGATGTAATAGGTTT
>CAYUAN010000227.1:0-17291 GCA_964442545.1 uncultured Prolixibacteraceae bacterium
TTTTGCCAAGGCATTGGAAAGAGCCGTCAGGCTGCTCTTGCCAATATAATTGGGATCGTAGTATCCGGCAAGCGAGGCGGAATCCAATTTCAAATCCTTCAGGTATGCGTCACCCAAATTTTGATAAATATACTGCATCAGGGGTTCTTCTTTCATGGTCATCGTAAAGCCCAGGGCCATAAAACCCAGATTACAATAGCTGTCTTCCAAAGTGAAATGTTCGGGTTGATAAGCGAGCAGCTTAAACTCCACCGGCAATCGACCCTTATCGATAAAAAAGTTTACCCCCTCCAGATAGGCCTGCGCGGCCCCGGCCATTTCCGGCTCTTCCTTACGAAAACGCGCGGCACTGCTCTCGGCCATTTGCGCAATGCTCAGTGTGCGCATCATCTTATCGGTATTGAGCAGTTGTTCGCCGAGAATCTCAGCCATCCGCCCGCGCGCCAGGCGGCGAATTAAATCCATTTGAAAAAGGCGCTCCTGGGCATGGGCATAGCCCAAAGCGAAGAGGGCGTCTTTTTCCGATTGGGCGTAAATATGCGGAATCCCGAAATCGTCGTAAATGACTTCCGTTTTCGCATGTATTTTGCCATTGGTCGGAATCTCGCCCGAATATTTAGGGGCTTGATATTTAAGGTAAAAGAAAATGCCGGTAAAAGCGAGAACAAGCAGCACAAGGATGCTGAGGAGTATTTTTCTGAACATAGCTTTCAGTTATTGAATAAAACACCAAAGCTATATAAAAAATTTTAGTTGTGCTTACTCAATCAAGCGCAATAAATAATCACCGTATCCGCTATGCACTAAGGGCTCGGCCAGTGTGCGCAGTTCGTTTTCATTAATCCAGCCGTTGTTGAAGGCGATTTCCTCAATACAACCGACCTTGAGTCCCTGGCGCTCTTCCAGCACCTGAACAAACTGCCCTGCTTGCAAAAGGGACGAAAATGTGCCCGTATCCAGCCAGGCGGTTCCCCGGTCGAGGATGCCGACTTTCAGCTTACCTTGTTCCAGGTAATATTTGTTTACATCCGTAATTTCATATTCGCCTCGCGCGCTCGGCTTCAGGTTTTTTGCCACCTCAACCACCGAATTGTCATAGAAGTACAATCCCGGCACCGCATAATTCGAACTCGGAAATTCCGGTTTTTCCTCAATATTGATGGCGCGCATATTTTCGTCGAAAGTAACCACCCCGTAGCGTTCCGGATCGTTTACGTGATAAGCGAATACCACGCCGCCATCCGGATCGTTATTGTTTTTCAGCAAGCGCGACATATTGGCTCCGTAAAAAATATTGTCCCCCAAAATCAGGGCTACTTTGTCGTTGCCGATAAACTCTTCGCCCAAAACAAAGGCCTGCGCCAGTCCGTTGGGGATTTTTTGCTCTTTATAATGGAATTCACATCCCAATTGCGAACCGTCGCCCAAAAGCTTTTTGAAACCCGGTAAATCATAAGGTGTGGAAATAATTAAAATCTCTCGAATCCCCGCGGTCATCAGCGTGGACAAGGGATAATAAATCATGGGCTTATCATAAATCGGCATTAGTTGCTTCGATAATGATAAGGTAAGCGGTCGCAAACGGGTGCCGGAACCTCCGGCCAGAATTATTCCTTTCATAATTAATCTTCTTTTTCTTTTTCAGCCTCTGTTCCGGGCTCGTCTTCAACTTTTTCTATCTCCAGAAAATCCAGTTCAATATCTTCCTCCTCATCATAAATTTCCAAAAAGGGTTCCTGGAATGCTTTTGTGGTCAATCGCTTGTCGAGTGTAAGCAGGAGCGAGGGCAATAAAACCAGATTGGATAACATGGCGGTAAGCAGCGTAAATGAAATCAGCTTACCCAAAGATTGTGTGCCGCCGAATGAGGACAGCATAAATACCGAGAAACCCAGGAACAAAACTATGGAGGAGTAAATCATCGAATTGGCGGTTTCGCGCAAGGCGTTGATTACCGATATCTTAATATTGAAATTGTTTAATTTCAGCTCCATACGGTAGCGGGACAAATAATGGATGGTATTGTCCACCGAAATACCCAGAGCGATGCTGAATATCAAAATGGTGGAGGGCTTGAGCGGTATCCCGAAATAGCCCATCAGCGCCACGGTCATCAGCTGAGGAATAAGGTTGGGAATCAGGGCGATGCTGACCATTTTAAATGAGTTAAACAGCAGGGCCATAATAAAGCCGATTACGATAATCGCTAAAATCAGCGAGTAAATCAGGTTATCGGTCAAATAGGTGGTTCCTTCCAAAAATACCACCGAAGTTCCGGTAAGCGTCACCTCATAGCGATTGGGTTTAAAGAGCGAATCAATCTTAGGACGTAAGTCGGCCCGCAGGGCACGAATTTCCGGCGAACTCAAATTAGCCATCTGCACCGATATGCGCGTGATTTGCATATTGCTATCCACAAATGAATTCAGAATGGTGCGCTTACCTTTGCCCGGATTCATATCCTTGGGCAGGTATTTGAGGATAAAGGCCTGTTCGTATTTATTGGGCAGGCTGTATTTGTCCGGATCGTTGCCGTAATAGGCTTGTTTTACAATCTTTACCACATCGGCCACAGATACCGATTTCGAAAAGGCCGGATAAGTCGCCAGCGTATCCTGAAGCTTGGAAATGCGTTTCAGCGTCGCCATTTTCATCACCCCTTTGGGTTTCCGGGTATCAATCATTATCTCGAAGGGCAGAATGCCGTGAAACTGCTTTTCGAAAAATAAAAGGTCCTGATACATAGGATGATCCTGCGGAATATCGTCCACCACATTTCCGGTGGTTTTCATCAGTGTCATTCCGTAAATGCCGAAGGCGACCGTCACAATGGTGATAATATACACAATGCTGCGGTAACCGGTAACCAGATTTACGATGCCTTCAACCAAAGTGTGTAAGCCTTTTCGCTCAAGGTGCTTCACATGCTTCTCGCCGGGCGCCGAAACAAAACTGAAGAATACGGGAATAAGGAAAAGCGAAAGCACGAACACCATCATTATTGATAAGGAAGCTACAATACCGAACTCGGTGAGCATCTCGTTGCGTGTAATTATAAAGGCGGCAAAACCAACAGCCGTCGTCAGGTTGGTCAGCAACATGGCCGCACCCACCCGCTGAATCATACGCGAAAGGGCCTTTATTTTATTATGATGGTTTTTATACTCGCTATGGTATTTGTTCAATAAAAAGATGTTATTTTCCACCGCCAAAACAATAATCAAGGGAGGAAGAATACCCGTCAGGATGGTGATTTTATAACCGAATACTTGCAGAAATCCTAATGTCCAGATTACCGAAATAATCACAATAAGCATGGGGTAGAAAACGGCCTTGAAAGAGCGAAAGAAAAAGTAAAGCATCAGTGATGCCACTAATAAGGTAAGCAGGGTAAACATCAACAGCTCATCCTTAATCATTTTGGAAGAAATGGTCCGTATATAAGGTAAGCCCGAATAATGCACCTTAATATTTGATTCCTTTTCGTACATCTTTACTTTGCTGATGATGTCGTCCAGCAGTTCAAAGCGGTTTTTCGAATTGATTTTGTTCTTGTTCAGCGTGACGGCCATTAGGGTGGCGCCGGTTTCCTTATTGAACAGTAAACCATCGTAAAACGGTTGGTTATAAATTATCTCCAATAGCGAATCAAGCTCCTGCTGGCTTTTTGGCCGTTCTTTAAATACAGGGTGGACAAGAAACTTTTTCAGACTGTCGTCTTTGATCAGAATAAAAGCTTTGGCCAGGGATAAACTTTCCTCCACACCATCTACCTCTTTCAGTTTTTGGGTGAGATCAAACCAATCATTAAAATGCTCTAACTGGCCGATTTTGGGGTCTTGTATTCCCAGATAAAGCACGCTGCCGTCCTGGCCGAAGAGTTTCTTAAAACGATTGTATTTAATAACGGTGGAATCAGACTCGGGGAGCATCAATGCCATTTCATACGACATCTTAATCTGCGTGGCCTGCCATGCCATAAACGCGGTTAAGAGCCCGAGTACGATTAGCACGGCTACCCGTTGACGTAAAATGATGCGTATGATATATTTCCACATAATATTTTGTGTATGCAATAAGTGGGCAAAGTTATCATAATATTTGCAAAATCGGTTTGTCTGAAATTGATATTTCTTTGCAGTCGTTCGTAAATTTGATTTGTTGAAAATTAATTTAGCGACAATGGTTTTGGAATAGGTTGATATTCACGGTTGTAGAAAGCAATCGTCCGAAAAACTCCCTTTGTTTCTTTATAATCTTAAATCATTTTTATATTTTTGGTAGCTCTATGGTTAATATGCAATACCTTTGCATATGCCGCTTAAAAGGAAACAAGACTAGGCAGACTTCTGTACAGGATTGATAATGATGGTTATAGGGTGGCTTTTTTTTGAATTGAACTAACTAAACACGTAATTATATGTCTTTAATATCAAAAACACGTGAACTCCGCAAGCGTATGCGCGATGCTGTGCAAGGTGGAGGGCAAAAAGCGATTGATAAGCAGGTTGCCATGGGTAAGATGACTGCCCGTGAGCGTATTATCGAATTGCTGGACGATAAATCCTTTTTCGAGTATGATCTTTTCGTAGAGCATGCGGCCAAGGATTTCGACATGGACAAGAAATATCTCGCCGGCGACGGTGTGATTACCGGTACGGGCACCATCAATGGTTTTCCGGTATGTATTTATGCTCAGGATTTTACGGTTGCCGGAGGGTCCTTAGGATACATGCATGCCCGCAAGATTACCAAGATTATGGACCATGCCATGAAACTGAAAGTGCCTATTATCGGAATTAATGATTCCGGAGGCGCGCGTATCCAGGAAGGTGTAAACTCTTTAGCCGGTTACGGTGAAATTTTTTACCGTAATACTATGGCGTCGGGTGTTATTCCGCAAATATCCGTAATCCTCGGCCCCTGTGCCGGCGGCGCGGTATATTCCCCCGCATTGACGGATTTCGTTTTTGTGGTTGATAAGATTTCGAAAATGTTTATCACCGGTCCCGAGGTAATTAAATCGGTTTTGGGTGAAGAAATCTCGATGGAAGACCTGGGTGGTGCTAAAGTGCATAGCGAAACAACGGGTAACGCACATTTCTATTCGGAAAGCGAGAAAGAGTGCTTTGCGCAAATCAAGGAGCTGTTTTCGTATATTCCGTGGAATAACAAAAAAACCGCGGAGAAATTTCCCGCCAAACCGCCTAAGGCTAAGAATTATAAAATCAGCAAGATATTTCCCTCTGAGGCGACGGAGCCCTATGATGTGCGTGATATTATCCGGGCGATGTCCGATAATTCCGATTTCTTCGAGATACAGGAACTGTGGGCCGCCAATATTACCATCGGCTTTATGCGCATGAACGGAAATACCGTGGGCGTGGTGGCTAATCAGCCATTGGTTTTGGCCGGAGTGCTTGATGTGGATTCTTCGGACAAAGGGGCGCGTTTTATTCGCTATTGCGATGCCTTTAACATCCCGATACTTACATTGGTTGACCTTCCGGGCTATCTGCCGGGTATCGACCAGGAGCATAGCGGTGTAATCCGCCACGGTGCGAAACTGCTCTATGCTTATTCGGAGGCCACAGTGCCGAAAATAACGGTGATTCTGCGTAAAGCTTATGGTGGTGGTTATATCGCCATGTGCTCCAGCCACCTCAAAGCCGACTTCGTATTTGCCTGGCCGACGGCTGAGATAGCCGTTATGGGCCCGACCGGCGCGGCTAATATTATTTTCCGTAAGGAAATCGCGGCAGCTAAAGACCCCGATAAAGTACGCGCCGAGAAGGTGGAAGAATATAAGCAGAAGTATGCGAATCCGTATGTGGCAGCGGCCTATGGTTATATCGACGCAGTAATTGAGCCGAAGGAAACCCGTAAATTTATCCTCCACGCATTGGATATTTCGATGAGCAAGTCGGTTGCCATGCCGGATAAAAAGCACGGTATTCCGCCTTTCTAAAATTAATTTAGCTAAAATTTGAATTATGGCAGATAAAGATAAAGAACTGAAATTTGAGGACTTTAGAGTTGGGGACACCATCTATAAAACCACCATCAATAAGATGCACCGAAACCGCAAACCTTATGAGGTTCCGGATATGCGCAAACTGACTTCTTTTATTCCGGGTACGATACTCGATATCGCGTTTAAGGAAGGCGATAAAGTGAAGGAAGGCGATATTATTATGTATCTGGAAGCGATGAAGATGAAGAATATCATCAAAGCGCCTATGGATGCGGTAATTAAGAAAATCTATGTAAAGAATGGTGAGATTGTTCCCAAAAATTACCTTTTAGTGGAGCTAAAGTAAATTCAAAGTAGTTTCATCCGAAGCGTCCTGTTGACCTGGTCAGCAGGACGCTTTTTTTTTGCTGATTTATCAGTTTTTGACCTGAGCGATTATCATTTTTTAATGGACCAAAATCCTGTGCTTTTTCGTTTTATATGTATAACTTCATGCCTTATAAATCCGTGAAGAATAAATTTTGCGTTTATGAAAGCAGTGCTCACCATCGGCTTATTGATTTTGTCCAATACATTTATGACGATTGCCTGGTATGGCCACCTGAAATTTGCCGAGTGGAAATGGTTTAATAAACTGAGTTTATTGGCCATCATTTTGATTAGCTGGGGCATCGCCCTCTTCGAATATTTGTTTCAGGTTCCGGCCAGCCGCATCGGCTATCAGGGAAACGGCGGCCCCTTTAATCTGGTTCAGCTGAAAGTGATACAGGAGGTGATTACATTAGTGGTTTTTAGTGTTTTTACGCTTTTGGTTTTTCAGCATCAAACGATTAAATGGAATCATATCGTCGCTTTCGTATTGCTGATTTTGGCGGTCTATTTTATGTTTAAGGAATAAAAAGTCGATAGGCTTAGTTCCAGATACGCAGGTATTGTCCGTCGAATTGCGTGTGGTAGCGCTTGAGGGGCTGGGTTGCCGGGCCTTTGTTTACGGCGCCGTCCAGGATATTAAAATTCGACATACAGCAGGAATCGGTCAGGGTGATGCCCGAGGGGTCCATGGTAATGCGCTCGCAGGGCAATGTCGGGTTGTAGGGACAGGCGCGGTCGTAGGCCACAAAATCCTCGGGTGAAATACGATATACCACGATGCCTTTATAACCGCCCGTCAGATAAACATAACCGCCAATAGTGCTCAGCTCGATATACATGGTGGAGCTGATATCCAACTGCAGATTCACGGCTACGTTGGGAATATTGTTGTATTCCTGACTGTCTTTCGAGCAGCTCCAGCTCAATAATACCAAAGTCCCGATTACCAGGGCTAAAATGCTGTATTTAATTGTTCTAATCATTTCACGGCAAAGATATGGTTAATTTTAATAATGTGTAGAAATTCAAATCTTTTAACAGTTGGGGGCAGATTAAATTTTTGCTTTCAATTAAAAGTAAGCATTCCGAAACACGATAGCAGCCCGGACTATCTTCCGGCCCGCGCTTTCATGTTTTTCGAAGAAAAACGATGGAAGCAAATCATAAATAATCATATAAATCCGCGTCCAAAGCCCGAAAACGATTTATCGTTTTCAATAATCAAAAAAATCAGCATCATCTGCCTCTGAAAAAATATTTGCGGTACCGTGCTTTTAAATTCAAAGTCTAAATCGAAGAACAGCCATTTTCTCCGAATATTTCCATAGCAAAAAAGATAAATTTATCATTCAGATTTTTTATAGTTTTGCAACATAATCAACGCGTAAAAATTAATGGACGAATCTGAACCGGGGCTTATATTATTAAACCACTTAGTTGATCTCACAATACTATTTAAACCCTTTTCCATTGATGCCTTTTTCAGTATAATCAGCATCCTGATTCTTATTGTGTTTTCGGGCCTGATATCGGGTTCCGAGATTGCTTTTTTCTCTATGGAGCCCAACGATATTGAGGAAATAAAATCGCAAAAGTCGCCCGTGAACGATAAGATAATGAACCATCTGGAGCACCCCAAGCGCCTGCTGGCCACAATCTTGATTTCCAATAATTTTATCAATGTGAGAATCGTCCTGATTTCGACTTACCTCACACAAATTCTCTTCGATTTCAGCGCTTTTCCCTTGCTGGGCTTTCTGATTCAGGTGATTGCCATTACGGCCCTGATTTTATTGTTTGGCGAAATTATTCCCAAGATATACGCCAAAAATAATGTGCTGTATTTTGTGCGCCTGATGGCCGGGCCCTTGCATACGCTGGAAAAAATATTCCGCCCTTTGGTGCGTATTCTGGTGCATTCCACCGGAATTATCGATAAGCGCATCGGGAATAAAAAGGAGGCCATCAGTATGACCGAGCTGTCGGAAGCCGTTGATTTGGCCGCCGCCAAAAGCGAGGATGAAGAGGAGGTGGATGAGCAGATGATTTTGAAAGGTATTGCCACCTACGGTAAAACCGATGTGAAAGAAATAATGAAAGCGCGGGTGGATGTGTCGGCCCTCGAGGTGGGCACGCCCTTCCCCAAAGTGCTGGAATCGGTGCGTGAGTGGGGCTATTCGCGTATTCCGGTTTATCGTGAAACCCTGGACCAGATTGAGGGAATTCTCTATATCAAGGATTTGCTCTCGTTTATCGATGCCGATGATTATCCCTGGGAATCCAAGGTGCGCCCCGCCTTTTTTGTGCCGGAGAATAAAAAGATTAACGACCTTTTGCAGGAGTTCCGCAAAAACCGTATTCACCTGGCCATAGTGGTGGATGAGTATGGCGGAACTTCGGGCATTGTTACCCTGGAAGACGTGCTGGAGGAAATCGTGGGCGATATCAGCGACGAGTTCGATAATCAGAATGAAGATTTTGTGTATAACCAGATTGATGAGCATACCTGGGTTTTCGAAGCCAAAACCACCATTCTGGATTTCTGTAAAGTGGTTGGTCTGGATAGCGAAATTTTCGAAGAAGTGAAAGGTGAATCTGATTCCATCGCCGGATTAATTCTGGAGATTAAAGGCGATTTCCCCGAGAAAGGGGAGGAGATTGTGTTCCAGAATATTACATTTGAAGTGATAAAAATGGACGAACGGCGAATCAGTCGTGTGCGTGTGAAAATTCCGGAAGAGGAGGTGCAGAATGACTAAAGGAAGATTACGGGCTTTGATGAGTTTGGTGCTGTTTGGCGGGCTGATTTTCTTGAGCTCTTGCGATAATGACGCCATGCCCAAACCGCGTTCCTGGTTTCGTATTGATATTCCGGAGCACGGCTATGTAAAATTCGATTCGACCTTTCCCTACACCTTTGAATATGCCGATTACGCCCAAATTGAAGCGGTGAATAATCCGGAGCATCCCTATTGGATTAATGTGTATTATCCCAAATTCAAGGCAAAGATTTACATCAGTTACAATCATGTGGACAATAATATCGTATCTTTTCTGGAGGATGCGCACACGCTGGCTTTTAAGCATATTTCCAAGGCCAACGATATTCGCCAGGCGGTAATTATCGAACCCGAACACCGGGTGTACGGGCTGGTTTATTACATCAAAGGAAACGATGTGGCTTCACCGCTGAATTTTTATGTGACCGACAGTGTGGAGCATTTTCTGCGGGCTTCGCTATATTTCAATATGGCGCCGCATAACGATTCGCTCGAGCCCGTAATCGAAGGCATCGAAAAAGACCTGAAACATTTGGTGAAAAGCCTGGAGTGGAAAGAGCTTGATTAAATCCCGCTATCGCTGCTCCAAATTCAGATTGCCTTTTTTATCATTCAGCATTTTCAGAAAAATATCGGAGAAATGTTTGCTCGGCGCCGGAGCGTTCCACATTTCGATGCGCCCATTTTTATCAATCAAAATATAGCGGGGCAGAATATCCACCTGGTAATCATACAAAAACTGGAAGTTGGTGCCGATATGGGCGAAGGTCCACTGAAATTCCCGCTCTTCGATATATTTTCGCATAAAGGCCGTATCGCCATCCACCGAAATGCTCACAAAATCAATAATATCATCAAAATCCTGATACAGCTCTTTAGTCAATTCCATTTCGGCCAGGCATTCGGGGCAATCCGTATCCCAAATATTCAGGTAGAGGTATTTGCCCTCGAAACTTTTCAGCTTAATCGTGTCGCCCTCCGTGGTGATAAACGAAAAATCAAAAGCCGGACTGCCTGTATTGCGGGCCAGCATTTGCTTGCGCACATTGGTGGCGATAAACTGATGCGCCTTGCTTAATTTGCTGCCGCTGATATCCGAAAGAATATCCTCCAGCGCCTTTTTATTGAACCGCCGGTTTGTATAAAGTTGCGGGATATTGCGAATAATTACCAGCTCGCGCAACAAGCTGTCTTGCAGCAATGGATCATTGCCCAGCAAGGCACTGAGGGCCGCATAACTTCGTACACGGTTAATTACCGAATCCAGTTGAAAGGGCGTGTAACCGGTGCCTTTCATCATCAGGTAATTGGACCAGTAGGAATTGAAAAAACGCATGCTGTACGGATTGTTCAGATCCAGCTTTCCGTTTGCAAAGAAACTGTCCACCACCATCTTATTGCTCAACCGGTGGCTTAACAAACCCAATTCCGCCAATTGGTAATCGGTATAGCCCCGAAGATTTTTGTTGTCGAACGAATCCACAAAATTGTTTACCACACGAGTAAAGGAATCGACCAAAAGCGGTGTGTTAAATCCGCGGATAAGCGCCAGATAATTGCTGTCGGTAAATTCGGCAAACAGCCGGTTAACTTCCGTCAGGCCTTTATTGAAATCCTTTTTCGCGGGTTTGATAATTTTTCTTTCGGGCATTAAATAGGTAATGCTGCTTTTGGGGAAATAGGCCAAATCGGAATAATCGATCGGCACCACCGCTACCTCATAGTTTTTTCCTTTTTCCACAAAAAAGGTGATATGGAAAAAATTGATTTGGATATACACGGGCTTCAGGCCGCCGGGGTATATCGTAAACTCCAGATTCCCTTTGCTGTCAATATTATAGGTACCTATAGCCGTTTTGGTATAGGAAATGTAATCGGAATAAGTCCATACATAGGCCAGCATATTTTCGGCACCCGGAAGATGCACCTTAATCTTGCTTTGCCCGGAAAGCCCGGCAATGGCGAATAAAAGAAAAAACAGAAAGAGGAATTTACGCATAGAATACGGTTTTGTGTTTTATGAAACGTAAAACATTAGCCACTTATTTTAGCGATAATGGCCCGGGGCACCAATCCGTCCAGTTTTCCTTTATGGCGAATGATATCGCGGATAATGGAAGAGCTGATGGGGGTATATTCGGGAGCGGTCAGCATAAATACGGTTTCAATATCTCCGGCCATCATGCGGTTTACCTGTCCTATTCCGCGTTCGAACTCAAAATCGGCTGCCGTGCGTAATCCGCGCAGCAGATAATCGGCATTCACCTCATGGCAAAAATCAATGGTCAGGTTTTGGTATTTGGCCACTTTGATTTTTTCTTCCCCGGCAAATACGGCCTCAATCAGTTGCATTCGCTCCTCCACACTAAACATGCCTTGCTTGGTGGAATTATAGCCCACGGCGATAATTATTTCGTCGAATAGCGGCAATGCCCGCTTGATAATATCTTCATGTCCGATGGTAATGGGGTCGAAACTTCCGGGAAAAACTGCTCGTTTCATAATCAATGATTTTAATAAGTACACAAAGGTAAGCAATTAAAGGAATTCCCGCTTTATGAACTTTTATTGCAAAGCCGGCAAAAGGTTTTGGTTTGGTGAAAATCTAAATAGTTTTATCAGGCTCTAAATCATGGTCTCCGGAATAATCTTGTTCGGAGATGCTTAGAATCAGTTTTTTTGTTTGCTTAAGATTCCCGGATAAGAAGTTGCTGTATCTGTCTGCTTTGTGATAAGGCCCGTTCCAAAGATTAATTTCAGGGATTATTAAACCGGGCCTTTCTCCAATACGATTATTCTTTACTTTTGGATTTCAATTTCGGCCTATGTTGGATAAAATCAGGAAAAAGCATTTATGGTATCTGTCGGTCCTTAGCGGGCTGCTGCTTTCGCTGGCCTGGCCGGCACGCGGATGGGCGGGCTTGTCCTTTGTGGCCCTGATTCCGCTTTTTTTGGTGGATTATTATGTGACCAAAAAACCACGGGAGTTTTCCCGCGGGGCAATGGTGCTCTACAGTTATATCACTTTTATTGTTTTTAATTTGCTGACAACCTGGTGGGTGATTAATTCCACGGTGGTCGGGGCCTTACTGGCTTTTTCGCTGAATACGCTTTTTATGTCGCTGGTGTACGGGCTTTTTCACCTGGTCAAAAAGCGGCTGTTTACCGAGAAAGCGGGCTTTTTCTCCTTTGCCCTGTTTTGGGTATCCTACGAATACCTGCATATGCACTGGAGCCTGAGCTGGTCGTGGCTGGTTTTCGGAAATGTGTTCGCGAGTGAACACCAATGGGTGCAATGGTACGAATATACCGGCGTTTTCGGGGGTAGTTTTTGGGTGATTTTTGCCAATGTCCTGGGCTTTATCGTGCTTACGGCATGGTTTGAAAAAGAACGCAGTATCCGGGAGTTTTATATGCCTTTGGTCTTTTTGATTGCCTTGATTTTCGTACCGCTGCTTTTGTCGAAAAATATGTACCGCGCGTATCAGGAGCAAGGGCCGCAGGCCAAGGTGCTGGTTGTGCAGCCCAATGTGGATCCTTATGAGGAGCAATATGAAATTCCGCCCGAAATACTGGTAGCGCATTTCTTCCGTCTGGCCGATTCCCTTTGGGACGACAGTGTCGCTTTGGTTGTCGGGCCTGAGTCGGCCCTGCCGCGCAAAATGTGGGAACATCGCTTCGAAACCTACCCGGTGATTGACAGCATCAGGAAGTTTACGCGAAGCCATCCGCGCACGGCCGTTTTGCTGGGAGCTTCAACCCGCCATCTGGCGCCCGAAGGCGCGCCGCCCGAAGTGGGTGCCCGCTCATTTATCGACAAGCCCGACACCTATTATTACGCGCATAATACCGCCCTGATGTTTCAATACGGGCGCAAGGTGCAGATTTATCATAAGTCGATACTGGTGCCGGGTGTGGAACAAATGCCCTTCCCGAAACTGACCCGGCCCTTGAATCGCTTCGCCATTGATTTGGGCGGAACGACGGGCAGTTTGGGCATCAGCAAAACGCAAAAAGTCTTTGTGGATAATTACGACAAAATTAAAGTGGCTCCGGTGATTTGCTACGAGTCGATTTACGGTGAATTTGTAGGAAATTTTGTGCGCAACGGGGCCAATCTGATAGCCATTATTACCAACGACGGTTGGTGGGGCGATACGCCGGGTTACCGTCAGCATTTCGAATATGCCCGTTTACGGGCCATTGAGTACCGGCGTGATATCGCGCGCGCGGCCAATACGGGCAAATCCGGTTTCTTCAATCAGCGGGGCGATGTGTCGCAAACGACAACTTATTGGAAGGAGGCTGTGATTAAGCAAAAGGTGCATCTGAATGATAAGCTGACTTATTATGCGCTGAAAGGGGATTATTTGGCGCATGT
Source organism: uncultured Prolixibacteraceae bacterium (assembly GCA_964442545.1). Classification (GTDB taxonomy): domain Bacteria; phylum Bacteroidota; class Bacteroidia; order Bacteroidales; family UBA1556; genus UBA6267. The sequence continues at coordinate 13,508 of CAYUAN010000227.1, forward strand.
TTCCTTATTTATCGTTTCCCTTTTGTTGTTGATTTTTATTTCGATGAAGTTGCGGAAACGGACTTTTTAGTTCAAACGGCGGTGCCTAATTTTAATGCGCCGAGTTAATAAATAGCGTTTTATTCATTTGTTTGTTTTTTCTTTTTTTAGAAAAAAGAAACAAACCTGTCTGCCGACAGGCAGGAAATCGCCACTGAGGAATAATGGCTAAAAACCGAAGCAAACCTGCCTGCCGGCAGGCAGGAAATCTAAAACTTTAACGCCATTATCCCTAATGTGGCAGTCCTTTAGCTTGTAAACAAGCTGTTGGGTTGGGGGATGGTGCTTGTTTACAAGAAAATTCAATATTTAGGCTGAGGCGGGCGGAAGATTGTTTGGCCTTGATTTTTGCTTACTTTTTATCAAGAAAAAGTAAGAATGAAAAACAAATAAATCATGTACAAAATACCTTGAAAGCAGTAAATCTAAAAGCGCATCATAATAAGAATTTATTCAGGGTATAAATATTTTCGATATTCTAATTCTAACGCCAAACATCACACCATAAAAATTTAGTACCTTGCTCCCGTATTATCAAAATCAGCAATCAAACAATATCAATATGAAAAAGATACTACCCCTTTTAGTCGTTTTTGCACTGTTTGCAAGCATAAACACATTTGCCCAAAAGAAAAAAGGCAAACAAGATAAACAAGAAGATTCCTATTATCTGAATAGCGGAATGCTCAGCAGTTTGAAGTTTCGCAGCATCGGCCCGGCCATGATTTCGGGCCGCATTATCGATCTGGCGGTAAATCCCGAAAATCATTCGGAATATTATGTGGCCGTGGCCTCGGGCGGTGTTTGGAAAACCACCAACAGCGGCATAACTTATCGTCCGATATTCGACAATCAGGCATCCTACTCCATCGGCTGTGTCAGCATCGACCCTGCAAACCCCAATGTGGTATGGGTTGGTACGGGCGAGAATAATTCGCAACGCTCGGTAAGCTGGGGCGATGGCGTTTATAAAAGTCAGGACGGCGGCAAGAGCTGGAAAAATATGGGGCTGAAAAAATCGGAGCATATCGGGAAAATCATTATTGACCCCAATAATTCCGACATTGTATATGTAGCGGCGCAAGGCCCGCTATGGGGCCCGGGTGGCGATCGCGGATTGTATAAAACCACCGACGGCGGAGAAAACTGGGAAAAGGTTTTGGAAATCAGCGAGAATACGGGCGTATCGGATATTGCCGTCGACCCGCGCAATACGCAGGTGATTTATGCCGTGGCCTACCAAAGACGGCGCCATGTTTACACCTTGATTGACGGCGGTCCGGAATCGGGAATTTACAAATCCGAAGACGGCGGAAAAAGCTGGCGCAAGATTAACAAAGGCCTGCCCGGCGGCGACAAAGGCCGTATCGGCATCGCGCTTTCCCCGGCCAATCCCGATTACCTTTACGCCATAGTGGAGGCGGCCGAAGGTGCCGGAGGCGTATTCCGCTCCACCAATCGCGGCGAAAGCTGGCAAAAGATGAGTTCGTATGTAGCCGGTAGTCCGCAATACTATCAGGAACTTATTCCCGACCCAAAAGATCCCAATTGTTTCTACTCCATGGATACTTATGCCCGCTACACAACGGACGGAGGTAAGACTTTTACCAAATTTAATTACGGCAGCAAGCATGTGGACGACCACGCCCTTTGGATTGACCCCAATAATACCCGGCACCTGCTGGACGGTTGTGACGGAGGAGTTTACGAAAGTTTCGACCGCGGAAGAAGCTGGGATTATAAAGGCAATCTGCCGTTGAGCCAGTTTTACCGTGTGGCGGTGGATAACGATTTGCCCTTTTATAATGTATATGGCGGCACACAGGACAACAACAGTGTGGGCGGCCCCGCACGTACCATTAAGCGTCACGGTATTGTGAATACCGATTGGTTTATCACCAACGGCGGCGATGGTTTCGAGTCGCAAATAGACCCTGTGGACCCCAATACCGTTTATGCCCAGGCGCAGTACGGATGGATTGTCCGCTACAACAAAGCTACGGGCGAGCGCATCGGCATAAAGCCCTCGGAGCCGGATAATGGCGAGGCCTATCGCTGGAACTGGGATTCCCCGCTATTGATTAGCCCCCACGAACACACCCGCTTGTTTTTCGCGGCGAACAAGCTCTTTATGAGCAACGACCGCGGTGATTCCTGGACGGTGATTTCGCCCGACCTTACCCGCCAAATTAACCGGAATGAATTGAAGGTAATGGGTAAAATCCAAAGTCCGGAAGCCGTGGCAAAAAACGCCTCCACCTCCGTTTACGGAAATATTGTTGCCCTGGACGAATCACCTAAAAAACAAGGATTGCTCTTTGTCGGTACCGACGACGGACTGATTCAGGTGAGCGAGGATTTGGGGAAAAGCTGGACCAAATACAGCAGTTTCGCGGGCGTACCCGAAACGACTTATGTGAGCTGTATAAAAGCGTCACTTTATGATGAAAACGTGGTTTACGCCTCTTTCGACAATCATAAAAACAATGATTTCAAACCCTATATTCTGAAAAGCACGGATAAGGGAAAAAGCTGGACTTCCATTGCGGGAAATTTGCCCGAGGGCGAAATCGTATGGACTATTATCCAGGATCACGAGCAGCCTGAATTGCTGTTTATCGGCACCGAGCACGGAATTTATTTCACCATTGACGAAGGCAAGCACTGGACCAAATTAAAAGCCGGATTGCCCAATATCGCCATTCGTGATATCGATATTCAAAGGCGCGAGAATGATTTGGTATTGGCTTCTTACGGTCGCGGTTTCTATATCCTGGACGATTACACGCCGCTGCGTCATTTGGAGAAAGTGGAGCAAAAAGAAGATTATATTTTCCCGCTTCGTCCTTCCCTGATGTTTAATCCGTCCTCACCTTTCGGCTGGCGCAAAAAAGGACATTTCGGGGATAATTTCTACACGGCCGACAATCCGCCTATCGGGGCTGTGATTACCTATTATGTGGCCGAAGGCATGCAAACGCCCAAGCAGATTCGTAAGAAAGAGGAAGCGGAGAAAATAAAGAATAATGAGGATATCACTTATCCAACTTTCGAGGAACTGTCCAAAGAAGACCGCGCCCTGAAACCCTATCTGCTGTTTACCATCAAAGATGATAAGGGCAATGTGGTGCGCAAGCTGAAAGCCCCCGCGACCGCGGGAATGAAACGCATTGTATGGGATTTCCGCTATCCGGGAACTTCGCCTGTGCGCAAAAGCGGCGGCAAAAATAATTTTGCCAACGAAGGCGGCGGATTACCCGCCCTGCCCGGCACTTATACCGTGGAAATGGCCAAGGTGAACGGAGCCCAAATTACCCCAATCGGGAACAAGCAGACCTTCGTTACCCGCTCGCTTTACAATCAGCGTCTGGCCGCCGATACCGCCACACATAATTTGCAAATGCAGATGATGGAACTGAATCGGATATTCAGTGGTATGACACGCCGTTTGAACGAGTTAAACAATACCAATGAACTGATTATGCTGGCCATTGAGGCCACTCCCGGAGGCACACCGCAGATGCTCAAACAGGCCCTCGGCATCCGTGATGAAATCGATTCGCTGAATACCTTGATTTACGGAGACGAAAGTCGCAGAAAACGAAATGCGCCCACGGCACCGGGCTTGCAATCACGCCTAAGTAATGCCATCTACAATTCCTGGAACACGCACGAACCGCCCACACAAACGCAGATTAATGATTTCAAAATCGTACAAAAACATACCACAAGCATCCGTCAAAAT
>CAYUAN010000228.1:0-7749 GCA_964442545.1 uncultured Prolixibacteraceae bacterium
TACATCAAAGGATGGGATAAAAATGATGAATCCCGTTTGAAAAAGCAGGAAGAGGATTTGAAGAAGAAGGGGGATGAGATGAAATCAACCCTTGATTATTTGAACAGTACAGATGATTTGTTCGATGAAGAATAGTAAGTATTTAATATTAAGGCGTATCGTGCAGCTGAGTTTATTGCTGCTGTTTATCGGCAGTAATGTATATGGCTGGAAAATTCTGGAAGGCAATTACAGCACCGCCCGGGTATTCGAAAGTTTTTACCTGAGCGATCCTTATGCCGTATTACAAATGCTCGCTGCCATGTATATGCCTTTGTCGGAGGTGATTATCGGTGCGCTGATTTTGTTCTTCTTTTACTCCTTATTCGGCGGACGTTTGTTTTGCAGTTGGGTTTGTCCCATAAATATTATTACGGATTTTGCCGCCTATCTGCAACGTAAATATGAGATTAAGCCGCTGATGAAAACACGACAGGTAAACCGGAAAATCCGCTATTTCATTATGGGTTTGGGACTTTTGTTATCGGCCTTATTCGGCATTGCCGCATTCGAGCTGATTAATCCCATTACCGTTTTGCACCGGGCCTTGATTTTCGGAATCACATTTAGCTCGAGCATAGTGGTGATTATTTTCCTGTTCGACCTGTTGATACTGGAACACGGTTATTGCGGCCATCTTTGCCCTGTCGGGGCTTTGTATGCCGCCACCGGACGTTTCCGCCTGCTTAAGGTTTATCACGATAAAGACAATTGTACGCTTTGCATGAAATGTAAAAAAGTTTGCCCTGAACCACAGGTTTTGGGTTTGATTGGTAAAGAAACCGCGAAGATTAAAACAGCCGAGTGCACCAATTGCGCCCGCTGTATTGATGTTTGCGATGATGATGCATTAAAATTTAAATTATAGAAAATCAATTAAATAAAAATCAGAGATATGAAAAAGGTTCACTATTTCAGTTTATTTATCGCTTTGCTGTTGTTTGCCTGCGGCGAAACCAAAAAGGATGATACAGCGGTAAAGCAAGACCCTGTTGCTGAACAGGTAGGCGGCTTGCTTAATGACGACCAGAATTTGCCACCGATGCCGGAATATAGCGACGCTGCTCCGGGCTCAGCGCAAAAAATCGAGCGTTCGTTTGAGAATGCCCCGCCATTGATTCCGCACTCAACCAATGGTTTGGTGCCGATTAAAAAGGATAATAATATGTGTCTGAGCTGCCATATGCCGGCTGTTGCCGCAGCGGTTAAAGCTACGGCCATCCCGCCCTCACATATGACGGATTACCGTCCCAAGGTGGTGGAAAAAGGCGGAACCTATAAGGTTGATGCCGAAGAAGGACAGGTGTATGAGAAAAGTCTGGGTGACAAACTGGCCTCTTCTCGCTTCAATTGTACCCAATGCCACGTGCCTCAGGCCAAGATTGATCCGATGGTTCAAAACAATTTCGAGCGGGTATTCCGGGATAAAAAACTGGAGTCTTCTTCGAATTTGAATCAAACCATCGACGAGGGTGTTAAATAAAAAGCAGGGCTTTTAATAAGCATGATATGACTCGCTTGATAGCAACATTATTATTTAGTGTCTGGGGCTTATATGCCCTGGCAACAGGCCCCGTGCACAAACTTAAGGCCGATGGCGCCGTTACCGACATATTGAAGGACGGAAACACACTTTATGCGGCTACGGATAATGCTGTTATCGATGTCTTCAACTTAAGCAGTATGCGTTTGCAGTATAAAATCGGTTTTCCGAAGATTACCGATTTTATGGGCGATGTAATTAGCCCCAAGGTATATGATATGGACAAGCTGCCGGGCCACGAGGCATTGGTGGCAGCTGTGCAGGGTAATCATGGTTTTGCCAATGTATATATCGTCCGCAATCGCAAGCCGGAGCTGGTGCTGAAAGACGAGGAGTCGAGAATGCTGGTAAAAAGGGTTAAATTTCTGGATGAAAATACCATACTGCTGGGCCTGCTGAGTAATGAATTGGTTCGTTATGATTTAGTCCGTAAGAAAATCGTTTATCGCGTACAAATTTCCGCTTATACTTTTTCGGATATCGTGCTCGATCCGCAACGCAAAGAGGTAATCTCGGCGGACGAAAGCGGAGTGATTCACGTAATCGATGCCCGAACCGGGAAATCCCTTAAGGAGCTTTCGGGGCAAAATGTGGATAATGTGTACCAAATCGATTATAAAGGGTCCACCATTATTTGCGGAGGGCAGGACCGTCGCCTTTCCATTTATCATCGAAATACGGCGCAGAGCTATTATCTGCAAAGTAATTTCCTGATTTATAGTGTGGGCTTGAGTCCTTCCGGAAAATTGGGGGCCTATTCGGCTAATGAAAATAACGACATCAGGGTATTTAACACCATAACAAAACAAGAAGTGGTCACGCTCAAAGGAACACAATCGCTCCTGACGCGGATACTTTTTACCTCGGAGCATGAGTTGATCAGTTCGAGTGATGACCCTTTTATACTATTTTGGAAATTTTAATTAAAAAAGAAGAGATGAATATATCAGGAATTTTAGTTCAAACAAGGCCGGAAAACCTTGAGGTAGTGATTAAGCAGATAAAGGAGAGCGATTGCTGTGAATACCATCAGCATGATGAGAAGGGCCGGATTATCGTAACTATCGAAGGAGCTAATGTGGAGGAGGAACTTCAAAAATTAAATGAGCTGAAGGCGTTCGACAAGGTTGTAGCAGCCGATATGATGTATGCCTATAGCGAGGATGAGCTGGAAGAAGCGCGTGAGAAACTGGATGCCAATCAGGAGTTGCCGGGCTGGTTAAACGACCCCAATGCCCGGGCCGAGGATATCCAATATCATGGCGATCTGAAAGGAAAGTATTAAGAAAAGACTAAAACAATTAAATAAAAACTAAACACTGTATTATGAAAAGAATGTTTACTCTGGTAGTGGTTTTGATGTTTTCAGCCGCTGCCTATGCGCAATTTAATTTATATGGTGAGTTTCGTCCCAGGACGGAATTTAACCATGGTTACAAAACGCTGATGCCTGTTCAGGGTGAGATGTTCAGTTTGGTAACATCACAGCGTACCCGCCTGGGCTTGGGTTATACGGCCAAGATGTTTAAGGTGGGCTTACAGATTCAGGACGTTCGTGCCTGGGGTTCTACCAGCCAGTTGGTAGTGGGCGACGGTGCTTATACTACCGTACATCAGGCGTGGGCCGAGCTAATGTTTAATGAGAAATTCTCATTGAAAGTGGGCCGCATGGAACTGAACTATGACGACCAACGGATGTTGGGTTCTGTGAATTGGGCGCAACAAGCCCGCTCACATGATCTGGCTTTGTTTAAGTATGAAGACGGATTCAAATTACATGTGGGTTTGGCGGTAAATCAGGTGCAAACCAATGCCTACACGACACCCAAGAACTATAAAGCTATGCAGTTTTTGTGGTTCCATAAGAAGTTTAGTGACGCCTATTCATTAAGCTTACTCGTTTTGAACAACGGTGTTGCCGATACCACTTTGAATAATGGTACGGGTTCGCCCATGACTACCTATTCGCAAACCATTGGTCAGCGCTCTGTATTCAAAACAGGAGCTTTAAGTGTCGGATTGAATTTCTACTATCAGATGGGTGACGATAAATCGGTTTATTATGATACCGATGCCAAACTCTATGATCATCGTAAATTTTCAGCCATGAATATCGGATTGGATATCGGATTCAAACTGAATGATAATTTCAAATTGGGCGTGGGCTACGAATTCCTGTCCGGACAAAGCCAAACCGATACTTCGGCAGATTACAGAAATACAAACCATGCTTTTAATCCGCTCTATGGCACCAACCATAAATTCAACGGATGGATGGACTATTTTTATGTAGGAAACCATATCAATAATGTGGGATTACAGGATATTTATTTCAAATTGGATTATAAAAAGAAAAAATTCCTGGCCGGAGCTTCATTCCATTATTTTATGAGTGCTGCCGAGGTAATGGATATGGATGAATTTATTAATAGCGGAAACATTACCGCGATGTCATCCGGTTTGGGAATGGAACTGGATACATACGTGGGTTACAAACACACGAAAGGTGTTATAATTAAAGGAGGAATTTCCGGAATGTTTGACAGCGAAACCATGCGGGCCATCAAAGGTGGCGATAATGGTGCTTCAAACTACTGGGGTTGGTTAATGATAGCCGTTAATCCGACCTTCCTAAACGGAAAATAAAATCTCCGAATAATCTTCCGGCAGCTGCAAAACCACTTGTGGTTTTGCAGCTGCTCTTACTACATAAACCGGTGTTTACCTAAGGCCCGGATTTATGCTTTTTGAAAAACGTAAACCTAAAAACCTAATCTTATGAATACGCAAAAACGTAAACCTCCCGGAGGGCGGCGTTTGTGGTTCTCTATCGTGCTGGGAACAGCCATAGGACTTGCCGGATATATTTTTTATATGTCCAATGCCGCTTCTTATTTATCCGATGATCCGGAGACCTGTATCAATTGCCACATCATGACGCCCGAGTATGCTACCTGGAGTCATAGCTCGCATCGTGAGCATACGACCTGTAACGATTGCCATGTGCCGCATGATAATGTTTTCAATAAATACTATTTCAAAGCGAAAGACGGAATGCGTCATGCAACGGTTTTTACCATGCGTGCCGAGCCGCAGGTGATTTTTATCAAGGAGGCCGGTAAGCAAGTGGTGCATGAGAATTGTGTGCGTTGCCACAGCTTTGTATTAAAAGACGAAAAACTGATTGCGGCAACCAAGGGGGCGCATTATGATCGTAGCGCACGTGAATGTTGGGACTGTCACCGAGAGGTGCCGCATGGCAGGGTGCATAGCCTGACGGCTACACCGAATGCACGGGCGATGCAAAAAAGCACCATCGTTCCCGAGTGGATAAATAACGAAATCGAAAAAGCAAAGTAAAACGAAATTGCCGGGTCCGGTATTGATTATTGCCCTTCCGGCACCAAACCTAAAACCAATATTATGAGCCAAAAAAAATCAAAGGTAAGTTGGATAGTCTTTCTGATTACCATAGTTGTTGTATTCGCACTTGGTATTTTGGCCAAGTCGATTACCGAACGAAAAGTTGAGGCGCAATTTGTATATACGCCCAAAGTTGAAATCAACCAAAACGACCCCCGTAACGAAGTATGGGGCGAAAACTTCCCCCGTGAGTTTGATACCTATTATCAAACCAAGGACACCTCATTTCGTAGTTTATATAATGGAAACGCCATGATTGACATGTTGGCCGTTGACCCGCGCCTGGTTGTTTTATGGGCGGGATACGGATTTTCGAAAGATTATAATCAGGGGCGTGGCCATTATTATGCCGTTTCCGATTTACGCAGTTCGTTGCGTACCGGAGCACCCAAAGATGCGAATTCGGGACCGATGCCTTCCACCTGCTGGACATGTAAAAGCCCGGATGTGCCGCGTGTGATGGACCGGGACGGAATTGCCAGTTTCTATAGCGGCAAATGGGCGCGTTTGGGGCCGGAGATAAACAATTTTATCGGCTGTGCCGATTGCCATGATGCCGAAACCATGAATCTGCGTATTTCACGTCCGGCCCTTGTAGAGGCCTATGCCCGTCAGGGGAAAGATATCAATAAGGCCACACATCAGGAAATGCGTTCGCTGGTTTGTGCGCAATGTCATGTGGAATATTATTTTGACAAACATCGTCCTGATGCCGAAGGAGTGCCTTACCTGACATTCCCTTGGGATAAAGGAAAATCCGTGGAAGATATGGAGGCCTATTATGATGAAAAGAATTTTAAAGACTGGACACATAAAATCAGTAAGGCGCCTATGCTAAAGGCACAGCATCCGGGCTACGAAGTGTACCTGACAGGTATTCATGCCGAGCGAGGTGTTTCATGCGCCGACTGTCATATGCCTTATAAGTCTGAGGGTGGAGTGAAGTTTACTGATCATAAGATTCAAAGTCCTTTAAACAATGTGGCCAACTCGTGCCAGGTATGCCATCGGGAAGAAACCGAACAGTTGATACAGGATGTGTATGACCGGCAGAAGCGCGTAATTGAAAGCCGGGATAATCTGGAAATACAATTGGTACATGCGCATGTAGAGGCCGGAAAATGCTGGGAACTTGGCGCTACCGAGGAGCAGATGAAAGACATCCTGATGGGTATTCGTCATGCGCAATGGCGTTGGGATTATGCCGCGGCAAGTCACGGCGGTTCATTTCATTCACCGGTTGAGATTTCCCGTGTGATAGCCTCCGGACTGGACATAGTTGCCGATACCCGCCTGAAATTATCCCGTTTATTGATGCAATTGGGCTTTGAGGGTGAAGTACCTTATCCGGATATTGATACCAAAGCCAAGGCACAGGAATTTATAGGGCTGGATATGGCCAGACTGAATGCCGATAAAAAAGAATTTGAAAAAACTGTTGTACCCCAGTGGATTGATGAGGCAATTGAACGCGAAAAGAAAATGCCTGTTCAGTTGGAGCATTGATTTCATATTGATTTAATTTAATAACAGATTTGTGGCCCCCGGAAACTTGTTTTTCGGGGGTGTTTTTGTTCTGCTTCCGGAAACAGATAAATGCTTTAGAACTTGTATATTATTGAAATAGTTATAAATTTGCGCACTAATATAATTGAATATCGAATAGTTCAATTATAGGGTAAATATAGTCACTAAATTGTAAATCAATCTAATAGTAAAAGTTTTTCATGGCGAAGCTCGTACTTCTTTTTCTTTTTTTATGGACAATAGTTTTCAATGTTCAGGCAAAACCCGTACATAAAGCTACTGTGCAGCGTGTGGCCAGGAACTTTTATTTGGAGCGTTTTTCAGCTGATCGTTTTCCCGGAATCGCGGATACAAGAATTGTTTATTTCAAAGGACAGCCAAGCTATTATGTTGTTAATATGAAAGGCCGGCAAGGTTTTGTACTCGTGGCGGCTGATGATGTTTCCATTCCTGTTTGGGCTTATTCTTTTAGTGGCAAATTTGATATGGCTGCCAAGCCGGAGAACTTGCGCAAAACCATGGAGGAATATCAAAAGCAAATGGACTATTTGTTGAAAAATCATATTCCTCAAACTCAGGAGATTGCTGATTTATGGAAAAAATATACAAAGTCTTTCAAGCAAAAAGGCAGCTTGCAAACCGTTGGTCCGTTGGTAACAACGGTTTGGGCGCAGGGATGTTATTATAATGATTCCACGCCTGTGGCTTCCGGCGGGCCATGCGGCCATGTGGTAACGGGCTGTGTCGCCACGGCCATGTCGCAAGTGATGAATTATCATGAGGCTCCGGTGCATGGTTCGGGTACTCATTCCTATAGTTCCAATTATGGTCAATTGACAGCTAATTTCGAAAATACTAATTATCAGTGGAGCTCCATGCCTGATACCTTGGATGCACAAAGCAGTGCTGCGGAAGTATCGGCGGTAGCCACATTGATGAGCCATAGCGGAATTGCGGTGAATATGATGTATTCCCCGGGAAGTTCCGGGGCTTATTCGCAAGATGCCGCCAATGCTTTTGTGCATTATTTTAATTATGACCTGGACTTAAAACTTTTACATCGCAATGATTACCCTGATTCGGTATGGGAACAAATGGTTCGTGCGGAATTGGATTCCTTGCGTCCGTTATACTATGACGGCAGCGGCAGCGGTGGACATGCTTTCGTTTGCGACGGCTATCAGGGAAGTCACTATTTTCATTTTAATTGGGGTTGG
>CAYUAN010000229.1:0-13339 GCA_964442545.1 uncultured Prolixibacteraceae bacterium
TTTGCTGCCATAGAATACCGTTAGTTCTCGCTCTTTCGCCCATTCGCCCCATCGTTCTCTCGCTCATTCGCCCCATCGCTCCCTCGCTCCCTCGTCCAATCGCTCCCTCGTCCCATCGCCCATTCGCACACACTCCCGACATCTTCTCAATATTTACTATCTTTACCCTACCATGACCATTCAGCAGATTTTAATCAAATATTGGGGTTATTCCAGCTTCCGTCCGATGCAGGAGGAAATCATCAATTCGGTTTTGGAAGGCAAGGATACCTTGGCACTGCTCCCCACCGGAGGCGGCAAAAGCATCTGTTTCCAGGTGCCGGCCATGAAGATGGAAGGAATCTGCATCGTGGTTACGCCTTTGATTGCGCTGATGAAAGACCAGGTGGAGCAACTCAAGAAACGCGGGATAAACGCTACCGCCATTTTTTCGGGGATGAATTACCACCAGATTGATATCGCCCTGGATAACTGCGTATATGGTGATGTAAAATTTCTTTATGTATCGCCCGAGCGACTGGAAACGGAGATTTTCCAAACACGCTTGCAGCGCATGAATGTAAATCTGCTGGCCGTGGACGAGGCGCATTGCATTTCGCAATGGGGCTACGATTTTCGTCCGGCCTACCTGACCATTGCCGATATCCGCGAGCTGATACCCGATGTACCTGTTTTGGCCCTTACCGCCACGGCCACGCCGGATGTGGTAACAGATATTCAGCAACTGCTGAACTTCAAACAGCCCAATCTGTTGCAGCGGAGTTTTGAGCGGGAAAATCTGATATACGTGGTCTTGGAAGAAGAGGATAAAAGCCGCAAACTGCTGGACCTGCTGCAACGCAATCCCGGCAGCAGTATCGTGTATGTACGCAGCCGTAAAGAGACGAAAGAGGTTGCGCGCTTTTTGGTGGAACATAAAATCAGTGCGCATTTTTATCATGCGGGCCTGACTACCGAGCTGCGTGATCAACGGCAGCAGGATTGGACCAAAGGGAAAATCCGTGTGATGGTCAGCACCAATGCTTTTGGAATGGGCATTGACAAGCCCGATGTGCGCAGTGTGATTCATTTGGGGATTCCCGATTCCATCGAAGCCTATTTCCAGGAAGCCGGACGGGCCGGCCGCGACGGGCAGCAGGCCTACGCCTTTATGCTTTATCATAAATCGGATATTAGCCGCCTGCAGCAAAACCATGAGATGAAATTTCCGGAGATTGAACGTATTTTGCAGGTATATAACGCACTGGGAAATTACTATCAATTGGCCGAGGGCAGCGGGGTGGATAAAAGTTATGATTTTGTTTTGGCTGATTTTGCCAATATGTATAATCTGAATCCGCTGACGGTGTATTATTCCCTGAAATATTTGGAAAAAGAAGGTATTATCTACCTCAGCGATGCCGTAAACCGTCCGTCCAAAGTGCTGATTCTGATGGATCGCAACGACCTGTATCGCTTTCAGGTAAAATATGTGAAGCTGGGCGATTTTCTGGAAGTCCTGATTCGCTCGTATTCGGGCTTGTTTACCGATTTTGTGGCTATTGACGAGCATACATTGGCCAAACGATTGAAGACAAGCAGCCTGGTAATTGAAAACACCTTGCGCCAATTGCATAAGATGAGTGTATTGGAATATATCCCGTATAGTTCGCGGCCGCAGATTACTTTGGTGGGCGGAAGGATGAATGTAAAAAACCTGCGCATCAACCGGCAAAATTACGAAAGTCGCAAAGAGATTTCCAAAAAACGTATGGAGGCGATGTTGCGGTATGTGCGTAATTTTTCAAAATGCCGTTCCACCATTTTGCTGGATTATTTTGGTGAAAAAGATGCCAAGCGCTGCGGCAAATGTGATGTCTGTATCGGACGAAATAAAGTTTCCCTTAGCCAATTGGAATTCGATGCCGTGATAGATCAGATTAAACCCATCCTCAAGGAGAAGCATTGTACGCTTCCCGAGCTGATCGCCCGGGTGCGCAATGTGGACGAAGAGCGTGTAATCAAGGTTGTACGGTGGTTAATGGATATTAATAAGATTACCGCTTTCGGGGACTTATTGGTATGGGCCGAGTCCTGAACTATGGTTGATTACAAATGGTGTTTTGATTTTATTTACAAAACAAATAAGCCGGATTATTCCGTTTCCTGGACATTCGAAGAAGAAGCTCCGCCCTTTAAAACAAAGCGGTCGTAAAGAACCAGGCCGATAATGGTAGCCACTCCGATGGCGCTAAACAGCATCCATATTTTTTCGGGCTGATAGGTATCCCACAAATAATTCGTCAGTTCGGCATGGGTCATCCCCATTTTTTCCTCCGCCATACGGTAGTAATCGTTTTGGCTGAACGTTTCGGATATTTTTGGAATATCCAGGCCGCGGGCCGCCACCTCTCTCTGCAATAGTGTTACTTTATCCGACCAGCTCTGATATACATTTCCGGAAAGAAATCCCGTAAAGAAATTACCGGCTGCCACCGGCAAGAAGGATGTTCCCATATAAAGCGCCTCTTTTCCTTTGGGGGCGATTTTTCCCACATACTCCGTAAACTTGGGCGAAGAAGCCATCTCGCCAATTGCGAAAATGAAGATACCGAGGATCACATAAAAACCGTTCATTTGGCTAAAAGCCACACCAATACCGATGGTGGTAACCAATATTCCGGTGATAATTCCATTGATGGGCCGCAATTTCATCACGGCGGCGGAAACCAGAATCTGGAAGAAAATAATAAATCCGGCATCCAGTGTTACCAGCATTTCCGGGGCTATGGTTCCTTCTTTGGTTCCTACAGATTCGGCCAGGGCCGGTGAAATAGAGGCCAGGGAATCATAAATTACCGAGGTGTCTATCCATTGCTCGATAAAGTTGGGCAGGGTGTAGAACAATTGGTTGAACATTGTCCAGAAACCAATCATGATAATCAGAAATAATAGCAGGCGCATATCCGCAATGGCGGTAAAAATATTATTCAGCGTCTTTTTGATGGAATCCGCCAGACTATCGGTAATCTTCTCGCGGTTTGGCTCACGGTAAAACAGTAAAACCAGAACGATATTTACGGCGATGGCTGAAGCCGCCATCACAAAAACAATATGCCAGCCCAAGGCTTCACGCAGGCGGGAAGACAGAATCGGGCCCACAAAGCCGCCGATATTCACCATCATATAGAAAATGCCGAATCCGATGGAGGAAGTCTTGTCATTGGTGGTTTTGGTTACCGTTGCTGAGATCACCGGCTTAAACATGGCCGCCCCGAGTGCCACCATCAAAAAGGCCGAGAATACGAATACGTACTGGGTCATTACGCCCATCAGCAGCAGTCCGGAACCATAAACGATAAAGGCCAGCAAAAGCATCAAACGATATCCGATACGGTCGGCAATAGCGCCTGTGAAAATCGGTAAAGCGTATAAGATTGCTGTTACCACACCCATCATCATTCCTTTTTCGGTTTGCGAAAAACCCAAGGCTCCGTCATCGGTCGAGCCGGTCAGATAGAGGGCCAGTACGGCAAAAAGCCCGTACCAGGCAATACGTTCGAAAATTTCAATAGTGTTGGCTACCCAAAATACTTTTGGGAATTTTTTCATGGTTCCGATTATTCCACTCATTTGCTTTGCTTATTTTGATTCGACTGCAAAGTAAAGATAAATTTTTTGATAGAGACTGTCGTTTACCAATTTAATCTTACGCAAATCTTTTACCGAGTGGAAATCTCCCGAAATCTTTCGGTAGTTGGTAATTTCGTAGGCCAGTTGGTCCGAAATATAGGGATGGTATTTCAGTTCCTTAAAGCCGGCTTTATTTAAGGAAAATTTATGGACAGAGTCGAGACTTAGAGTAAAATATGGCTTGATTGCGTTATAGCGCCTGCTGTCCATACCGTAAACTTCCATCAATTGTTCCACATGCACATAACCGCCCAACAACTTACGGTACTTTATGATTCTGCGTGCAAAGGCCGGCCCAATCCCTTTAACACATTGGATCTCCTGTTCGTTTACGGTATTCAAATCCAGGTTCAGCACCACTTCTTCGGAGTTCTCTGCTTCGATATCATTGGAATTAATGATGATATAGGGCGCTAACTCTTCATATTCGCGTTCGGAAATGCAATAAATTTTTTGAAAATCTTCCGGTTTGTAAAAACGGCCACCTTTGGACTGATACTTTTTAATGGTGTGTGCCTGGCGTTCACTAAGGCCCAGTTCCAGCCATTGCTCATAGCTCATCATATTGGGATCGAAAGGGTGGGGATTGAGTTTTCGTTTTTTAGGTGTTTTCCTTGGGGCCTTTGGTTTTTCTGTTTTCTCAACGATGCTATCCTGCCGGGCCGCTTTATTTTGTTCCAAAAATGCCTGGACCTCGGCTTTAAAGAGTTCCTGATCGGATTTTTGGTATATCCTGAACGGGCCAAAAACATCATATAATATCAGCAAGACAAGAATGCTTGCCAATACAAAGATGCCCCGTCGTTCGGCCTTGGTGAAAGTAAAAAACTCTTTAAATCCGGCCATTTTTTATGATGATTATTTTCTCTTCTTCCGGCCTTTCTTCTTTTTTACCGAAAAGCCGAATTTCCCGATTTGGTTACCCAGTTCGTAATACATGCCGTGTGCGTAAGCGATTAAGCCCGCCTTTTGCATATTAAAAGCACCCGTTTCCGGATCCAGATATTGTTTGTCGGCATGCACGGCCATCACTTTGGCCAAAAACATATCGTGCGTACCCAATGGAATAATTTGTGTCACCTTGCACTCAATGCTGATGGGTGCTTCGGCAATCATAGGCGTTTTAATCAAAGAGGAAGGCATGGGGGTAAGCTTCATTTCTTTGAATTTATTGAAATCCCGCCCCGATTTCACTCCGCACCAATCGGTGGCATAGGCCAGTTCTTTATTGGTCAGATTAAGTACAAACTCTCCTGTTTTTTTCACAATATCATAGGAATGGCGTTCCGGGCGAATAGAAATATAGAGCATGGCGGGGTCGGTATTTACGGTTCCCGTCCACGAAATGGTAATGATATTCCAGTCTTCTTCATCAATTCCGCAACTGACCATTACCGCCGGAAGCGGATAGACCATGGTGCCGGCTTTCCATTGTACTTTCTCCATTGAATAGTTTTAGATATGATTTTTTTATTTGCTAAGATAATGATTTAGAACAAACAAAATTTAATCCCGAAGATAATCGCGACGTTCCCGTTCCCAGATTTTCGCTTTTAGATTGTTGAAGTATTGTTCCTCGATTTCCCAAGGGCTGATTTCCGCAGGCAGCAGAAAATATTTATCCTCCTCAAACAAAGCCCTGGCTTTTTGGTGAAACACCTGATACATAGTCCAAACCATTAGCTCGTAGTAAGAATTTTCATAGCCGACCTCCTCTTCCACCTTATTCCAAAGATGTGAGAGCCGCGCCGAGAAAAATCCCGTTTCATCATCACCGATATCAATGATTTCGCCATCCGAAAAATCTATTTCCAAACCCCAATAGGGGAGTACATGTTCGTATATTTCGGTGAAACGCATAAATTAGGGCAGGTCAATTAAGCAATATAATATGTGGTATAAGCCACATAAAATAGATAAACGATATAGGAGAGGATCATCATACTGCCGACCCAACGGTTGATTCGCCAGCGGCTAAACACAAATAAAGAAAGCATTCCGACCACACTTCCTAAAAGCACTAAGATATGATGGGCTATATTTTTTGAATCAACATCCATGGCGTGATCTTGAAAAAATATTAAGATTAACCAAGGAAGTCCCAGCCCGATTAATACATCAAAAATATTGGACCCCAAAGCATTGCTTATTGCCATTCCGCCCCGGCCTTGCTTGGCCACAATAATGGAGGACATCATATCGGGAACGGATGTGCCGAATGCTAAAATGGTAAGGGCAATAATATATTTCGGAACACCTAATTCCTGACTGATAACCACAGCACTTTCCACTAATACCCAACTAAGCAGAGCGATTAAAATAACGGAAATAAAGAAATTAATTCCATAATATTTTTCCTTGGCAAAGAGCTTATCCAAAATATAATCCAACAATCGAAAATACTTTTTCCAAGGAGGCTCCGGTTCGTCATCATCATCTTGTACAACAATATCTTCTCCGCCGGGCAAAATTCGTTTCCAAAAAATTACCGCCAAAACATAGATTACATACACCAAGACAAAAATTCCTACATGCAGCAGGGTAATGGCCCCGCTGGAGTAGGCCCAATAAAGTAATGCAATGGCGATAAGGTAAAAGAAAATATCACGGGACATCGGGCGCCAGGCGATTTTTGCGGTTTTCACCAAGCCAACGGCTCCGATAATAACCAGGAGGTTAAACAATGCGGAGCCCACAATGGTTCCCACCCCGATTTCGAAATGATCGCCGCCGTATATCAGGGAGATAATGGCAATAAACAATTCGGGAGCACTGGAACCGGCAGCCATCAGGGTTGCCCCGGCCGCATCATCCGACATATTCCATCTATGGGCAATTTTGTCCAATGAAGGAACAAAAAACCGATCCGTTACTTCATTTAATAAATAAAATGAAATTAAAAGGGCTAATATCCAAAGGATTAGGGCTCCCATAAATAATAATTTTTCTTCGTGATTTTCTTTTTTTCTAAAGCTCAAGTCTCAAGAGAGCGTAAATTTAGAAAAAAAACAATTAGCTCACTATTCTTTCATAATGTTTTTAACGGCAGAATAAATACCTTCGGCATCATAACCGCATTCCCGGTACAGCTCTGCAGGTTTTCCGTGATCGATAAAACGGTCGGGAATACCTAAAATCTTCAGCTTATTTTTATAGCCGTGCTGGCTAATAAATTCTGCCACCAGACTTCCCAAACCGCCAACCACAGTTCCATCTTCAACAGTAATTATTCTATCGTATCTCTTTAGGGTATCATGCAATAATTCTTCGTCAACAGGTTTGAGGAAACGCATATCCACCACACGAATTTCGATACCTTCAGCATGCAATCGTTCGGCGGCTTCAAGGGCGAAATTGCCCACATGGCCAATGCTGATAATGGCCAAATCGTTTCCTTGCTGTACGATGCGGCCTTTGCCAACAGGCAGTTCTTCAAACGAATTTCGCCAATTGGTGTTGACCCCTCTGCCCCGCGGATAGCGGATGGCGAAAGGACCGTGATTTTTCGCCTGGGCGGTGTACATCAGATTGCGCAATTCCATCTCGTTCATGGGTGCGCTGATAATCATATTGGGAACCAGGCGCAAATAAGCCAAATCGAAGGCTCCGTGATGGGTCGGGCCATCTTCTCCTACCAGACCGCCCCGGTCGATGCAGAATACCACATTCAGTTTCTGCAAGGCGATATCGTGGATTACCTGGTCGTAAGCGCGCTGCAAAAAGGTGGAGTAAACATTGCAAAAAGGTTGCATCCCCTGTATGGCCATACCGCCGGAGTAGGTGACGGCATGTTGCTCTGCAATGCCTACATCAAAAGTACGATGCGGCATTTTCTCCATCATAAAAGTAAGGGAGCTGCCGCTGAGCATGGCCGGGGTAATACCCACAATGCGCTCATTCTTTTCGGCCAGCTCCACAATGGTGTGGCCGAAAACATCCTGATATTTCGGGGGCAGGTTAGAGGCATCTTCCGAAACAATGGCTCCGGTTTTCCTGTCGAATTTCCCCGGGGCGTGAAATTTTGTTTGTTCGATTTCGGCCTGCTTAAAACCTTTTCCTTTTTTGGTGATAATATGTAATAATTTCGGGCCGTCAATATCTTTCATCAGCCGGAAAATACGCACGAGACGTTCTACATCGTGGCCGTCCACCGGACCGAAATAGCGCATATTCAAGGATTCCATCAATTCGGAACGATCGAACAGAAAACTCTTGGCCGATTGCAATATTCCTTTCAGGATATTTCGTGGTGCCGGGCCTTCTTTTCCCAAGACACCCAATGCCTTCCATGTTTTATCCTTGATTTTATTGTATGCCTTGGAGGTGGTTACATCCAAAAGAAAATCTTTGAGTGATCCCACGCCTTTGTCGATGGAAATACCGTTATCGTTCAGTATTACCAGCAAATCGGCATCCTTATTCACGCCGGCATTATTCAGTCCTTCAAAGGCCTCGCCGCCGGTAAGTGCACCGTCACCGATAACGGCAATATGATGCCGTTTTTCGCCTTTAAGTTTGGAAGCTATGGCCATGCCCAAAGCCGCGGAAATGGATGTGGACGAATGACCCACCCCAAAACTGTCGTACTCGCTTTCGGTAATTTTCGGAAAACCGCTTACACCTTTGTATTTACGGTTTGTGTGGAAGACATCTTTTCTTCCGGTCAGGATTTTATGGCCGTAGGCCTGATGGCCCACATCCCAAACCAGTTTATCATCGGGTGTATCGTACACATAATGCAGGGCAACGGTAAGTTCCACCACGCCCAAACTGGCCCCGAAATGTCCCGGATTATCCGCAAGCGTATCCACAATAAACTCACGTAGCTCCTCACAAAGCTGTGGTAATTGCGAGACCTCAAGTTTCTTCAGGTCCGCCGGACTGTCGATGCTTGCTAAAAGATTTTTTTGATCCGTTTTCTCTTCCTCCATACTTATCCCAAGGATTAATCGAACGCAAATTTACGTTTTTTCGGCTTATCGCTAACGGATAAAGTGTTTCCAGATGTCATTAAAAATAACAAACACCATCAAGGAGAGCAGGATAACCATGCCCACCATTTGCGCCCGTTCCATAAACTTTTCCGAAAGCTCTCGCCCTGTGATAATTTCGAAGGTAAGGAACATGGCGTGCCCGCCGTCTAATGCCGGTATGGGTAAGAGGTTCATAAAGGCAAGAATCAGCGAAATCATGGCCGTCAGGTACCAGAAGCGGTGCCAGTTCCAGGTGCCGCCGAAAAAGGTCGCCATTCCGATAGGCCCTTGCAGGGATTCGGTGGCTTTTTCCGCTCCCGAGAAGATTTTCCCGAAACCTTTCATATTGGCGCCCAAAATGGAAACCCCGTCGTGCCATCCGTATTTCAGCCCTTCGGTAAAGGAATATTTCTTAAGTTCATACGGTGTTTCGGGAACAAGCCCAACTACCCCGCTGGAATCAACCTGAACGCTCAGTTCCATAGTATCTCCGTCCCGCAGCAGACTAATATTAATCAGCTCGCCCTTCTTGCCGCGCACCATTGCACGGAAATCACCAAAGGCGTTCACGGGCACACTGTCCACGGCTACAATTTTATCCCCTTTTTGAATGCCCGCTTTTTGTGCGGGAAAACTGTCAATCACACGGTCCACCGTAAAGCTGAAATTATCGGCTGAGATAAATAAAGGGCGTGTGGTTTTATTGAAATTTTTATAAAAAGTATCGGGGATAATGACATTGATTTCTTTGCCGTCACGCAGCACGGTGATGGTCGCCCCCATCAGGTTCGAGGTGGAGAGAATATCGTTAAAACGCTTTACCGGTTCGCCATCCACGGCAATAATTTGATCACCGGTCTGAAAGCCTACTTCCTGCCCCAGTTCATAGGCATAAATGCCGTTTTGCACCGCGTCAACGGGCAAATATTCTTTGTCGTAATGCAGGGTGATAAAGGCAAGGATAATGATGCCCAGGAAAAAGTTTACCACCACGCCTCCCAACATTACAATCAGTCGTTGCCAGGCGGGCTTGGAGCGAAACTCATAAGGTTTCGGCGGTTGTTTCATCGCCTCCTTATCCATCGACTCGTCTATCATGCCAGCGATTTTTACATAACCGCCCAAAGGCAGCCAGCCCACACCATATTCGGTATCACCTTTTTTAATCGAAAATAGTTTTACGCCCCAGGCATCGAAAAACAAAAAGAATTTTTCGACACGGATTCCAAAGGCACGGGCAGCGATAAAATGCCCAAACTCGTGCAGTGTTACTATAATTGCCAGGGCCAAAATCAACTGGCCCGCCATCACTAATCCATCCATATTTTTTAGTTCATCGTTTAAATAAATGTTTTGGCTCTTTTCCGAGCTTCTTCGTCGCTCATCCGCAAATCCTCGTAGGTGGGATGGGCAATAAAATCTACCGTCTGCATTGAACGTTCAATGAGGTCGGATATTTGAAGGAAATTAATTTTTTCCTGTAAAAAAGCATCCACCGCCACTTCATTTGCGGCATTCAGGATGCAGGGCATATTTCCGCCTTTTTCAAGGGCTTCGTAAGCGAGTGCAAGATTACGAAAATTATGCATATCCGGCTGCTCAAATGTGAGTTGCGGATAGGCCGTAAAATCGAAGCGCGGGAAATTATTTTTCAGGCGCTGCGGATAAGTCATCGCGTACTGAATCGGCAGTTTCATATCGGGCAGGCCCATTTGCGCTTTTATGGAGCCGTCGGCAAATTGCACCATGGAATGGATAATGGATTGCGGGTGAATAATTACCTCAATCTGTTCGGCACGAACACCAAACAGCCAATGCGCCTCAATCACCTCCAGCCCTTTGTTCATCATGCTGGCCGAGTCGATGGTGATTTTTTTTCCCATAGCCCAATTGGGATGATTCAAAGCGTCCTTGATGCTTACTTTTTCCAAAAACGCGCGGTCTTTTCCCCGGAACGGGCCTCCGCTGGCCGTGAGGATAATTTTCTCCACGGGATTGCCGAATTCTCCGGCCAGACACTGAAAAATCGCCGAATGTTCCGAGTCCACGGGATAAAGGTTTACCCCTTTCTCTTTGGCTCGTTTGGTTACCAGCTCGCCGGCCACCACAAAAGTTTCTTTATTGGCAATAGCCAATGGTTTGTTGGCATCAATGGCCCGTAATGTGGGGCTGAGGCCCGCAAAACCCACGATGGCCATCACCACCATATCTACACTGCCCATTTCCACTACCTGATCGATGGCGCTTTTTCCGGCATAAATTTGAATGTGTGTTCCCTCCAAACCGCTTTGCAGGCGCGGATATAAATCTTCATTTTCAATCACCACCACATTCGGACGATAGATTTTTGCCTGCTCAATCAAGAGCTCCACATTATTCCCGGCGGTGAGTACCTCCACTTCGAATACATCGGAATGCTCGCTGATTACCTCTAACGCTTGTGTACCGATGGAACCCGTGGATCCTAATATGGCGATTCTTTTCATAATTATTCGAATGAGATAAATTGGGCCGGATTAACCGGATTCATATTATACCAGATTTCAAAATGCAGATGCGGGCCTGAGGACTGTTCGCCTGTATTTCCGATAATGGCCACCGGATCGCCCGCACTTACCAAATCGCCCTCTTTTTTTAGCAAGGTGGAATTGTGTTTATATACCGAAATCAGGTTGTTGGCATGTTGTATGGCAACGATATAACCGAAATCATAAGTCCAGGTGGAAATAATTACCGTTCCGTCCAGACAAGCCTTGATTGGCGCGTCTTTGGTTCCTAAGATATCCACACCGTAGTGTTTTATTTTTTCGTTGAAACCGGAAGAAATAGTTCCTTTTACGGGTGCAATAAAAAATATCCGGCTGATGGCCGAAGTGCCGCTTTTCTTTTCGCTATAACTGAGTTCGTAAGGCGGCACATCTTCCCATTCCTTACGCAATTTTGTTTCTTCGGGCGAGGGCTTTACATTCAAATCCTCGTAGTCGATATTCTCATTTTTTTGCAGCACAATGCTGTCATTCTCATCCAGGTTTTGTCCCATCAATATGCGGGTTTTCAGGTTTTCGATATACATTGCCTGCTGATTGAGCCGGCGCTCCAGCGAATCAATTTCCTGGCGGTTAATATAAACCTGCTTTACCTTGTCCACACTGGCATAGCCCGGTATATATTCTTTCAGCGGAGTAATATAAATGATAAAGATGGTAAAGGCGATGGAAACAAAAGTAATCATCCCGAAAGCGATAAAAACTTTCATGCGCGAAATACGAAACGACAACTTTTCTTCAAAAGTCGATTCGTTCATAATCACCAATTTATACTTATAGTTTAAATTGGTAAACAGGCGTTTAAACCAGCTTTGCTTCTCGAGATTTGCGTTCATATTAATTCGTTTCGGGCAACTGCGGCAGCGACCCTTAAAAGTGGCGCAAAGATAATAAACTTAGGCAAGCGGTTTCGGGTAGAATTCGGGGCTTCGGATGAAGCCGGATTAGTATTAAAAAAGTCGCGAACGCTATTCTTTAATAATCCATTTATGTTCCACATCCCAATTAGTACGGATGTTAATCTTTTTCTCCACGAAATAAGTCATTTCGGGTTGACGCTTTTGCAGATAATTTCCGGTGTCCCAGCGGCCGTTATCATTTTCGTCACGGATGGCTTTGATATAGTAATCACCGGCTTTGAGATAGGGATAGTTTATAATGCCGTTTGCCGGCAATTTTTGTTGGTAGAGTACATGTTGTTTGCCGTCGGTCAGTTGGATAATCAGCGGATAATCTTCGTGATAATCCACCGTTAGCTTCAGACTTCCGTACTGCCGCATCTCCGTGGTTACAAACATATTGGTAATGGTGTCGTGACTGTGTCCGTAAATATCGAAAAACACACTGTCGGGAATAAACAGCCCCCAACGTTCGTACTCTCCGAATTTTGTGGGAATCACCAAATGCATTTTATATTCGGGATCGATAAAATAGGGCTTACAGTTCAAAGTATCGATAATGGTATCGCGTTGTCGCAGGATTTTAATTTTTGCGGGATCCCATTGCTCAATGGGCGTGTCAAAATCAATTTTGATATGGGCATAAAAAGGAAATCCGCCCCGGGCATTGGTTTTGTATTTTAATTTTGGCACTTTCCGGGCTTTGGGAGTCGTTGCGACCTTGTCTTTTTTCTTTTTCTTCCGGTGGCTTTGGTTGAATGTTTTTTTCGGTTTGTGCAAAATAAAGCGCAGGGTATCCAGCACCTCGCCGCCATCCGAAACCTCAATATGCAGGGTGTCCTGATGAACGCCCGTAAGCCAGCTGATAAGCGTGTCCTTATAGGGGCTTATCCAATCGAAATGCCATACCGTATCTTTTTTTAAGTCCAAGGCTTTCAACTGTAAACTGTCAGCCGGTAGCGCGAAGACTAAACGAAATTTTGTGGAGCTCAATAATTTTTTCTCCACAATCATTTGTTCTTTTTCCGTTTCGGTAAACATAAAAAGATTCAGGGGTTGCGGTATTTCTGCCGTTTCGGCCCGGCCCGAATCTTTGAGCATATATTTTAAATAATAAGGATCAATATATGGGGTAACCAGAGAATCCACAAAAGCGATTTCCTCGATGGGTTGGTCGAACAAATAATTGCTGTTCATATCATTAAGCGCAAATAATTTATAAGTTCCTTCGTGGATATTATTCAGCACA
>CAYUAN010000230.1:0-7057 GCA_964442545.1 uncultured Prolixibacteraceae bacterium
CCCATTCCGAACAGAGAAGTTAAGACTACCAGCGCCGATGATACTGCATTTAGTTGTGGGAAAGTAGGTCGTCGCCACCTTTATCTAAAGCTCTCAAGCTCGCGCTTGGGAGCTTTTTTGGTTTTAAAATATCCGAAACAGCCTGGAAATCTACGGTTCATTCGATATTTGATAGTCCTTTATAATATTTCATCTGCTTTGGAGTTTTTGAAAGGAGAAAAACAAAAATTGATACCTTTGAACGATTAATAATAACGGTGTAATTATACTAATGCGAAACAAGCTGTTTATTCCTTGTATTCTACTGCTCACGGTACTAATACTACCCTTGGGCCTGTTGGCGCAAAAGCAGGATTCGCTGAAAACACCGGAAGAAACAAGCGTGACAGATTCCACTGTGGTATATTATTACTACGACAACTCCCCTTTCTCTTATGATAAGAAAATCGTTTTGGATACCACGCTTAAAGATTTCCAACAGTACGACCCGCTGATAAAGTACTATGATATTGTCGCCAATACCACTACCGTTGGCGGCCCGCATAAGAATCTATCGTTTGTCTCCCGCCCTACCCCATTGTTTAGTATCGGGCAGGAGAATCTGTTCGCCTATTTAATGACTCCAAAAAACATTAAACATTATACCCCGTTTATCCCGTATTCCGAAGTGGCCTATACCATGGGGGGGCAGGATGAAAATTTGCTGCGCGTCACCTTGGGAAACCAGTTGAGCGAACGCCTATATATCGGACTTGATTTTGATGTGGAAACAACCTTGGGGCTGTTTACCAATCAGCGTGTTTCGAATAATCAATTTGAGGTAAACGGTGCATTCGAAACCTTTGATAAAGGATATGGGGTGTATGTAAACTATATCCGTAATAAATTCAAATTCGGTGAAAATGGCGGACTTACCAATGATTATTACTATGAAGACACCACCATTACCGACCGGCAAATTCTGGCGGTGAATCTAAATTACGCGACCAACACCTTTAAGAACAATACTTTCGTTCTTAACCAGTAT
This sequence comes from uncultured Prolixibacteraceae bacterium, assembly GCA_964442545.1. Lineage (GTDB taxonomy): Bacteria > Bacteroidota > Bacteroidia > Bacteroidales > UBA1556 > UBA6267. The sequence goes on from CAYUAN010000230.1 coordinate 1,028, forward strand.
TTTACATTAGGTGGCACACCTACTGACACTACCGGTAAAATAAAACTTGGTCGTTTATTCTTAAACACTGATTTTACGCATAGTTACCGTATATATGAAGATCAGGACACTTCATTCTACGACAACTTCTACCTTGACAGTTTGCAAACTTTTGACTCAGTAAACACTAAAGAGTTTCACACGGCATTTGGCTGGACGAATGATTTGGGAACAGGCGACCAGCATTTTGGGTTCCGGGGGCTAATCAATTACAACTATTCCGAGTATTTTGACGGTAACAGAAAATACTTCTTCAATTATCTGACACCTGAAGCTGATGTATTTATCCGTACGAGAATATTCTATACCGAACTTTCGGCGAAATACCGGATAAAAATGGACAACAGCTCAACCATTGATATAGGAGACGGAGATTTATTATTCAACGGAAAAATCAATTTTGACATTTTTGGCAAGGAAATTTTCGCGGGAGCCGATTTCTATAATGTCAGCCCGATGCTGAAGGCTTGGCATTATTATTCCAACCATTTTATGTACGACCAAACATTGTCAAAGCAAACCACCTTAAATATCTATGGAGGGATGGATATTCTCGGCTACCACGCCAAAGTGGAATTTGTAAATATCAATGACTACACCTATTTTGACGAACAAGTATTACCCCAACAGTATTCAGGGAGTATCGCCTTGCTGAAAATCCGTGTAAAAAAACGATTTAAACTCCGGAAGTTCGGTGCCAGTGTCATGGGCTTGTATCAATCCTCCAGCAACGAGCAATACCTGAGAGTTCCGGCATTTACCGGGCGTGGCAGCATTTATTTTACATTTCCGCTTTTCAAAGGGGCGTTGTATGTGCATCCCGGCTTTGAGCTAACCTATCTGACTTCATATTATGCCGATACTTATGACCCGGCATTGATGCAATTCCACATCCAGAATGACAAGAAAGTGGACGATCAGGTGTACGCCAATTTCTTTATTAATTTTAAGATTAAACGGGCACGTATCTTTGTGGCCTATAATCATTTCAATACCTTATGGGGTAAGTACAATTATTTTTTGACCACACATTATCCCCAACAGGATGCCGCGCTAAAATTTGGCCTTTCCTGGCGATTTTATCGATAAAACCTGACATAATTTCATAATAAATATCTGATTTTGGCGCGATTGGCTTGTGGCATATTTTATGTTAAATTTGCAGCTCCAAAAATGAGTATTAACAATAAATAAAATATACAATGAGTCAAGAAGTTGAAAAAACAAAGTGCTTTATCATAGGATCAGGTCCGGCAGGTTATACCGCGGCCATTTACGCCTCGCGTGCAAACCTGTCACCAATTGTTTACCAGGGAATGCAACCGGGCGGACAGCTTACCCAAACTACTGAAGTGGAAAATTTCCCCGGTTATGTGGATGGTGTACAGGGCCCTGCGATGATGGAAGATTTTCAGAAACAAGCCGAGCGTATGGGTGCCGATATTCGCTGGGGCGTTGTTACGGAGGCAGACCTTTCGGAGCGTCCGTTCAAGCTAAAAACCGATGACGGTAAGAGTTTTGAAGCGGAATCCGTAATTATTGCCACCGGAGCATCAGCCAAATGGCTGGGGCTGGAATCGGAAGCCAAGTTTAACGGAGCCGGTGTATCGGCCTGTGCCACTTGCGACGGATTTTTCTACAAAGGCAAACCTGTTGCCGTTGTAGGCGGCGGCGATACCGCTGCCGAGGATGCCCTTTACCTGGCCAATATGGCTTCTAAAGTTTATCTGATTGTACGCCGTGACCAAATGCGGGCTTCGAAGATTATGCAAAAGCGCGTAATGGAGCATCCGAATATTGAAATCTTGTGGAACCACGTAACCAAAGAGATTGTGGGCACGGAAGAAGGATTTATGAAAGCCGTAACCGGAGCTATTCTTACGAATGTAAAAACCGGCGAAGAAAAGAAAATCGATGTGGACGGTTTCTTTGTTGCCATCGGGCATCACCCGAATACCGACCTATTTAAAGGCCAGGTTGATTTGGATGAGCTGGGATATATTAAAACTCTTCCCGGTTCCACCAAAACGAATATTGAAGGGGTGTTTGCTGCCGGAGACGTGCAAGACCACACCTACCGCCAGGCCATTACTGCTGCCGGTAGCGGATGTATGGCCGCTATTGAAACCGAGCGCTATTTGCAATCAGCAGAAGGATAAATCACTGAAAACCGATAACATAAAAAATCCGCTGCAAGAATATTTGCAGCGGATTTTTTATCTGTATAATTCGTCTATTGAAACATCTCTTCAATTTCCTTTTTATAACGTTCATTAATCACGCGGCGTTTGATGCTCATTTTCGCCGTCATAATTCCTGATTCCACATCCCATACATCGGCAATCAACACAAAGGTTTTCACCTGCTCGTGGTTGCCCAACTTTTTGTTCAAGCGATTTATCTCATTCAAAATTACCTTCCGCACTTCAGGCTGAGCGATTAATTCCTCAGGCTCACGCATGGATGCGCAATTTTGCTTTTCGTGCTTGCACCAGGAAATCAAATGCTCAAAGTTTGGAATAATCAATGCGCCGGCATATTTCTGACTTTCGCCCACCACTACAATATTATCAATAAAGGGCGATTCTTTCATCGTATCTTCCACATGGCCCGGAGCCACGTATTTACCCATCGATGTCTTAAACAGGTCTTTCTTTCTACCGGTGATTTTCAGGAAACGGCCATCCACGATTTCGCCGAGGTCACCCGTATGAAACCACCCCTCCTGCTCAATAACTTCCGCGGTCAAATCCGGTTCTTTATAATAACCTTTCATCACATTCGGCCCTTTGGAAAGTATCTCACCATCTTCGGCAATCTTCACCTCTACCCCATCCAATACCAAACCGACCGTTCCGATATATAAGCCGCCTTTATCCAAAGTGTTCACGCTGATTACGGGCGAAGTCTCCGTCAATCCGTAACCCTCCACCACGGGAATACCCGCCGCCCAGAATACGCGCCCCAAACGAGGCTGCAAAGCGGCCCCACCGGAAATCAGCACTTTCATATTTCCTCCAAAGGCCTCACGCCATTTGGAAAATACCAATTTATCGGCAATGGATAATTGGAAATTATACCAGGCACCGTTAAAACCCTGATCGTCATAACGGAAACCTAAATCCAAAGCCCAGTCAAAAATCTTGCGCTTCACTCCGGACAGCACCTCCCCTTTGGCCATAATCTTATCGAACACACGCTCCAGAAGTCTGGGCACGGTGGACATCATATCTACCTTCAGCTCCTGAATATTATCGATAATCTTAGCCATATTTTCGGCATAATAAACCGAAATACCGTTATACTGTTCCATATAATTGAGCATGCGCTCATACACATGGCAAAGCGGTAAAAAGCTCAAGGCCTTGGCCTCAACACCCAACTTCGGAATCGGAGCTGTTGCCAAAGCGTTGGATATCAAATTGCGATGCGTTAACATTACCCCTTTCATGGTTCCGGTTGTGCCCGAAGTATAAATTATGGTGGCTACTTCATCTGTCGAAACTCCATCCTGAATTTGTTTCAGTTTCTCGGGCTGCGGCTTCTCTTTACCCAAGTCTATCACCTCTTTATAGCAAGCCACTTCATCGTGCTTGGTAAAAGTATAAACCTTTTCCACAGTCGGACTTTTGGGCAAAACATCCTTAATTTTATGAAATAATTCCTTGCCTGCTATAAACACCATTTTCACCTCGGCATGATTAAAAATATACTCATAGTCGGAAGAGCTGATGGTCGGATAAATGGGTACATGAATCGCCCCAACCGACACAATGGCCTGATCGATAAAATTCCACTCAGGCGCATTAGGCGAGATACTCGCGATGCGATCGCCTTTTTGAACACCCAAATTCAACAGCCCGTTTGCCAGATTATTTACAATTTCTACATATTCCTTAATACTGTAGCGTTTCCATTCGCCATCAACCTTACCCGCCAGGGCGTCTTGTTTATCAGGGTAAGTTTCAGCATAATACGTCAGGAAGTCAAAAAGTCTTTCAATTGCCATAAGATAATGTGTTTGTGTGAGAAAGTCGTTGTTAGGGCAAATATAAGATAATTAATTTCATTTGGCGAAAAGCTTTGCCGTAGCCCTCAGGTGGCGGAATTTCATAAAATTTTCCATTCCCCATCAAAATTTCCGATTTTTTCCTTGAAATGTAAAACAATTATTTATCTTTGCACTCGCTAAAATAATTAGCTTACAAAGCAAACAGGAGAGGTGGGAGAGTGGCTTAATCCACCAGTTTGCTAAACTGGCGTACGGGTAACTGTACCGGGGGTTCGAATCCCCCCCTCTCCGCACAAAGCCAGAAGCAGGATTCTACAGGTCGTGCTTTTGGCTTTTTTAATATCCTTAATGCTTAAATTATATTATATTAGCACCTTAGTTTTCAACGGGTAGCCAAATGCGAAAATTCTTAATTTTATTCTTGTTTAGTCTCTTATTCTTTCGTGCTTTCAGCATAGACAAGAATTCTATAGATAGTTTAAAACAAAGTATTCAAAAGACCGAAATCGACACTATAAGATTTGATTTAAACTATAAAATCGCCGTTCTTTATATCACCACCTATCCGGATTCCTGTATTTATTTCTTAAATCAAGGGATACAAAAAATAAATGCCCAAGACCATCCTTATCGCTATTATAATGCGATGAATCTGAAAGGGAGTGCCTTTTGGTTTAAGAACGATTTGGATTCCTCTGTGTATTATTATAAAAAAGCACTAAATACTATTTTGAAAAATAAACATCCCAACAAAGTAGCAATGATTAATAATAATCTTGGGATTATCTTCAATTACAAAGGGCTGCCCGATTCGGCTTTGCATTATATTACTATCGCCTACAATATTTACGATTCGTTAGGAAATAAAAAGGCCTTCGCAAAGGCAGCGCTTGATCTTGGCAACGTATACACGGCCATCAGTTCTTATGACCAGGCCATCGACAAACTATTGGCGGGCATGGCTACTTTTGAAGAAATAAAAGACTCCGTTTACTTGATTCACGGATACAATGCACTGGGAAACTTTTACCTGAGCATTAATGATGCAAAGGAGGCAATTAAGTATTATAAAAAGAGTTTGGCACTATCACATGAATTTCCCAAAACAGATATCAGTTCCGAACTCTATTGCAATATCGGCTTATGCTATTATCAAGGTTTGAAAGAATTTGATTCGGCTGAATATTACTTCAACAAAGTTTTGGCCAAACCCGGAATTGAGCAAAACAATATTTTATATCCTACGGTTTTAGTAAATTTGGGAGCACTTTATAATAATAAAGGAGAATTTGTAAAAGCCTTGGACCTTTTTCAAAAGGTTATTGAAATGCCTGAAAACCAGAGTGGTCCTTACAGTCGAATGGCAGCCTCTGTAAATCTCGGGAATACTTATATGGAATTAAACGATATAAATAAGGGGCTAAAATATCTGAACGAAGGGCTGCAACAAGCTATTGAGCTGGATAATATTGAGTTTCAAAAAGATGCCTATTTATATTTGGCAAAAGCCGACTCAATACGAGGAGATTATAAAGGAGCATTATCCTATTACCAGAAATACATTAAATTAGCAAAAAAGGTTCATAATAAGGAGTTAGAGGAAAAAATAAGTGCAATACAGGCCAAATATGAGTTGCAAAAAACAAAAAGTGAAAATGACTGGTTAAAAGAGCAGAATGCGTTAAAACTCGGACTAATCAGCAAACATAAAAAACTGAACCTGGTAACTTCACTTGCTTTGATTCTCACGGTGAATGTCCTGCTCTTTACCATCTTTATGTATCATCGTACACAAAAATTGAATCAACGACTCAAGGCCAAAAATGAACAAATAAATCAACAACGAGAAGAGTTATTGGTTCTGAATAATCAACTGAACAAGCTTATATCCATTATCGCCCATGACCTCCGTGCCCCCTTCAATGCCTTAATTGGTCTGTTAAACGAATTGGACGCCAATTCCGAACATTACTCGGAGG
>CAYUAN010000231.1:0-2478 GCA_964442545.1 uncultured Prolixibacteraceae bacterium
GTGTGGGCAAAACCACAACCATCGGCAAGCTGGCATACCAGTTTAAGAAGGCCGGCAAAAAGGTGATTTTGGGTGCCGCTGACACTTTCCGCGCGGCGGCTGTGGACCAGCTGGTTATCTGGAGCGAACGCGTGGGTGTTCCCTGTGTCAATCAGGGAATGGATGCCGACCCGGCTTCTGTGGCTTTCGACACCTTGAAATCGGCCGTGGCCCAACAGGCCGATGTGGTGCTGATTGATACCGCGGGCCGTCTGCATAATAAGGTAAACCTGATGAATGAGCTGACCAAGATTAAGCGGGTGATGCAAAAGATTATTCCCGATGCGCCCCATGAGATTTTGTTGGTGCTGGATGCCTCTACCGGACAAAATGCCGTGGAGCAGGCCCGTCAGTTTACAGCGGCTACCGAGGTAAACGCCCTGGCGCTGACCAAGCTGGACGGCACAGCCAAAGGCGGTGTGGTGATTGGCATATCCGACGAATTTAAGGTGCCGGTGAAGTATATCGGCATTGGCGAGGGAATAGAAGATTTGCAATTGTTCGACCGCCACGAGTTTGTGGACTCACTCTTTTCTCAATAAACCTCTCCCCCGATTTTGAAAAACACAAAACCGAAAAAAATTAATGTAATTACGCTGGGTTGCTCGAAAAACCTGGTGGACTCAGAGAACCTGATGGGGCGGCTGAAAGATAATAATCTGGAAGTTACGCACGAATCGGGCGAAGCATCGGATGTGGTGATTATCAATACTTGCGGTTTTATTCAAGACGCCAAAGAAGAATCCATCGATACCATATTGAATTATGTGGAACTGAAAAAGCAGGGCCAAATCGGGCAGGTGTATGTGATGGGCTGCCTTTCGGAACGCTACCGCGAGGAGATTGCCGCGGAGTTTGAAGATGTGGACGCTGTGTTCGGGGTACACAATATGCAGGAGATTATTGAGGAAATCGGGGTTGATTATAAAAAAGATTTGGTTGGCGAACGCCTGCTGACCACGCCCAAACATTATGCTTATCTGAAGGTTTCGGAGGGCTGTGACCGCAGTTGTTCGTTTTGCGCCATTCCGTTGATTCGCGGCAAGAATGTATCGATTCCCCTGGATGATTTGGTAACCGAAGGTGAAAAACTGGCGGCCCAGGGCGTGAAAGAACTCATCTTGATTGCCCAGGACCTGACCTATTACGGCGTGGACCTTTACGGAAAGAAAATGTTGGGCCCGCTGATTGACCGCCTGTCGCGAATAGCCGGCATCGAATGGATTCGACTGCATTACACCTATCCTACCCAATTTCCGGATGATGTATTGGACTTGATGCGCCAACGGGAAAATATTTGCAATTATATCGATATCCCCTTGCAGCATATCAGCGACCGTATTTTGCTGTCGATGAAACGCGGGCATCGCGGAGCTGTGAGCCGCGAACTGATTCGGAGATTCCGTGAAGCCATACCGGAGATGAGCATTCGCACCACCATGATTGTGGGCTATCCCGGGGAAACGGAAGAGGAGTTTGAAGAGCTGCTGGACTTTGTCCGTGGCGCCCGCTTCGACCGATTGGGGGCTTTTACCTATTCGCCTGAGGAAAACACCCCGGCATTCGCTTTGGCGGACGATATACCGGAAGCGGTGAAGACGGAACGGCTGAATCGCCTGATGGAGGTTCAGGAGTCTATTTCGCTGGAACGAAATATGGAGAAAGTGGGGAAAAGGTTTAAGGTATTGATTGATGCCAAGGAGGATGAGCTTTATATCGGCCGCACGGAATTCGACTCGCCTGAGGTGGATAATATCGTGTATGTGGAATCGGAGGAAGCATTGGAGATTGGAAATTTTTATGAGGTGGAGATTCAAAGCGCGATGGCTTTCGAGTTGAGCGGCAGGGTGGTTTAGTTTTTCGGACAGGGAATATTCTCAGCGGATTTATCGGATTTTTATCCTCGCAGTCGCTTGGATGGTTGTTTTTAGCAAAGGTCATCGAGCCTGTCGAGATGTTAGCCTTTTCTGATTTTTGAAATTTTATCCATGGATTTATGTTTTTACCGCGGATTTTCGCGGATGGATACGCGGATAGCCAGACTTCAATTCTGGCGGATGTTTAAGCTTTGCTTAAACCGCGGATTGTTATCTTGGCCTTGCCCGGAAGGGTTTTATCCACGGATTGCACGAATTATGTTATCGGGGGTGAAACTGTTGGTATTATTTTTTTCGAGCCTGATTTAACTGATTTACCTGATTCTTTTAAAATTTTCAGCCGGCTGAAAATTATAATCAGCGTAATCAGAATTATCAGGCTCTTAATTTAGAAAGCAGAAACCTTCGTGCAACTCTGTGTCTTCTTTGTGTCCTTTGTGCAATAGCCATCTATCGATTCCACAGTGGTACACAGTGTTGTACACAGAGGAACACAGTGGAAATTTCAAAAACTTATATGCACTTATATGCCTTATATGGTTCAAAGCTTTGATTTGCGGCA
>CAYUAN010000232.1:0-3339 GCA_964442545.1 uncultured Prolixibacteraceae bacterium
TCGAATGTGCGAAAGGGCGATAGAGCGAGCCTGCGATAATGCGATTGGGTGAAAAGAAAATGCTTGGTGCCAGGTGGCCGAGCGTAGTCGAGGCCCCTTTTGCCTTGAAGGTTGTCGAGTGGAGCGCATTGGGTTTTGCACGGAACAAGTCCGCTTCGCGCTTTGCGCTCGCGGAATCTTTGCCCCCAACTTCTGTCTTCTGTCTTCTGTCTTCCGACTTCCAGCTTCCAGGTGGCCGAGCGTAGTCGAGGCCCCAGTTTCTGTCTTCCAACTCCCAGGCGGCCGAGCGTAGTCGAGGCCCCTTTTGCCTTGAAGGTTGTCGAGTGGAGCGCATTGGGTTTTGCACGGCTTAAGTCCGCTTCGCGCTTCGCGCTCGCGGAATCTTCGCCCCCAACTTCTGTCTTCTGTCTTCCGACTTCCAGCTTCCAGGTCGTCGAGCGTAGTCGAGACGCCGGCTTTTGCTCTTCTATACCTCCCGCTTCATCAGTCCCTCCGCGAAGCGATACAGTTCCGCTTTCTGCTCCTTATCCACCGATATAGCATCCAAAAATTCAATGCTTTTCTGAAAATACTCGTCAATTTTTTGCTCTGTTTCCCTTTTGATATTCAATTGGTCATAAAGCTCCAGTACAGCCGCTACCTTTGCTTCCTTATCGTTCAGGGCGAAAGCTTTATCCAAAGCCTTTTTTTGCTTGGCATCGGCTTTATTATAGGCCATTATATACAGGTAGGTCTTTTTATTGGTCACGATATCATTGCCGATAGGCTTGCCGAAAACCTCCAACTTACCGAAAGCGTCCAGTAAATCATCGCGCAACTGAAACGCCAGTCCGATATTTATCCCGAAATCATAAATATTATCTGCGTCTTTTTTATCCGCTCCGGCCACTATGGCGCCAATCTTCAGGGCGGCGGCAATCAATACGGCGGTTTTCAGGCGAATCATCTCGATATAATCCTCCATGCGCACCACTTCCTGCGTTTCGTAGTTCATATCGTATTGCTGTCCCTCGCACACTTCGCGGGCCGTTTGGTTAAACACGCGCAATACATCCACCAGAAAGCCCGGGTCGGAATTGGTTACATACTCATACGCCAAAACAAACATCGTATCACCCGATAGGATGGCCGTATTGGTATCCCATTTTTTATAAACCGACGGCATCCCGCGGCGTATGGGCGCCTGATCCATAATATCGTCATGGAGCAGGGTGAAATTGTGAAAAATTTCCAGTCCGATGGCCGGCGGCTCCACTTTTTTTAGGTCGCCCCCGAAAACCGAGCAGCCCATCAGAGCCAAAAGCGGCCGCAGCCGTTTCCCGCCCTGCGACAGGGAATACTGAATGGGTTCGTACAAATCAACGGGCTCGCTGATGTAGTTTTTATTATCGAAAATCGCGCTGATGCGGTCTTGAAGTTCCTTTAATGAGTGCATAATACCAATATTAAAACGCAAATTTACACTTTTTAATACTCTGCCACATTTAATTTTCCTACGAATCCGCGTAATTTACCCGCTATAAAGCAGCGTTTCTCTCATTTTTCAAAAACGAGTAATTTTTTTACTCAATATTGAATATTTTTTTATTTTTGAAATTCAAAATAAAGAAATGTTAGATACGCTAATCACATCAAAAACACGGGTTAAGCTATTGATGAAGTTTTTCCTAAATGCCAATTCGGAGGCCTATTTGCGTAGGCTGGCCGATGAATTTGGCGAGTCTTCCAATGCGATACGCGTTGAATTAAACCGTTTTGAAGAAGCCGGCCTGCTTCGTTCGGAACTAAAAGGTAACCGCAAATTTTTCCATGCGAATACCGAGCATCCTCTTTATTCCGGAATACAGAATCTTTTAATGAAATATATTGGTATTGACCGTATTATCGATACGGTAATCAATGAGTTGGGCGATTTGCTCCGGGTGTATCTGGTGGGCGATTTTGCCAAAGGAAAAGACAGCTCTATTATCGACTTGATTTTTGTCGGTGAAAAAATCAATACAGAGTATTTGTTAAAGTTGATTCAGAAGGCGGAAGGCTTGATTGAACGAAAGATACGCTACTTGGTTTTCCGGCAGCAGGAGGTCGAAGATTATTTGCTGAAAAAAGATGCTTCCGAGTATCTTTTGTTGTGGGAAAATAAGTAATTTGCTCAACTTTTGTAAAAAAGTGAGTAGTTTTTAATGTGAACAATGTCAGTGCATTATAAAATATTAATGTAACTGAGTTGGCGAAGCTGTAGCCGGATTTGAGTAAATTCCGGCCTCGAATAATTTAAACTTAGGCAAAATCAACAATTATGATAGATAAAGAATATAACCTGAGCCACCTGAAAGAGCTTGAGGCGGAGGCCATCCATATTATCCGCGAAGTGGCGGCTGAGTTTGAAAATCCGGTAATGCTTTATTCCATCGGTAAGGATTCGTCTGTGATGGTACGCCTGGCCGAAAAGGCGTTTTATCCGGGTAAGGTTCCGTTTCCTTTGATGCATATCGATTCCAAATGGAAGTTTAAGGAGATGATTGAATTTCGGGATAATTACGCCAAAGAAAAAGGCTGGGACTTGATTGTGGAATACAATAAGAAAGGCTTCGAGCAAGGCATCGGGCCTTTTTCGCATGGCAGTAAGGTGCATACCGATGTAATGAAAACCCAGGCGCTTTTGGCGGCTTTGGATAAGTATAAGTTTGACGCTGCCTTTGGCGGTGCCCGGCGCGATGAGGAAAAGTCGCGGGCCAAGGAACGAATTTTCTCCTTCCGTGACCAGAATCACCAGTGGGACCCGAAGAACCAGCGTCCCGAATTGTGGAATATTTATAATACCCGCGTGCATAAAGGGGAGTCCATTCGTGTGTTCCCCATTTCCAACTGGACCGAGCTGGATGTGTGGCAGTATATCCGTTTGGAGAAAATCCCGATTGTGCCCTTATATTTTGCCAAGGAGCGTCCGGTGGTGGAATATAACGGAACCTTAATCATGGTGGATGACGACCGTATGCCTAAGGAACTGGCGGATACCGCCGAAATGCGAATGGTGCGTTTCCGTACTTTGGGCTGTTACCCGCTCACCGGAGCCGTGGAATCAGAAGCCGATACCATTGAAAAAATCGTTGAGGAAATGATGACCGTCACCAAGTCCGAGCGCACTACCCGCGTTATCGACTTCGACCAGGACGGCAGCATGGAACAGAAAAAGCGGGAAGGATATTTTTGATGGAGTTTTTATTAGAGTAATGGGGTGATGGAGTGATGTTTTGTTGGAGTGATGGAGTGATGTTTTGTTGGAGTATTGGAGTAATGGAGTATTGGAGTGATGTTTTGTTGGGGAATTGGAGAAGG
>CAYUAN010000233.1:0-2011 GCA_964442545.1 uncultured Prolixibacteraceae bacterium
AGAAGAGATTGTGGGTAAAAACGAGCTATATCAGGCCAAAGTACGCTATAATGATGCCGAATATCAGGCTATTCGCAGCGAAAAAGAATATATGGTCAGCGTGATGAATTTGAACAAACTGGCGGGCATGCCTTTAAATGCTCCCGGAAAAATAGCTGATACTTTAGGTATTCCGCTTTGGCAGTCCGGAGGGGACAGTCTGATTCAAAAAGCATTGGCCCAACGGCCGGAGTTAAGTTATGCCGAAAGTCAAGTGATGCGTAATCAATCGGTAGAAAAACTTTCCGGTTCAAAATATAATCCGCAATTTGGTGTTTTGGCCGGAACAAAATGGGGCTCACCCGCTCCCGGATTACAATTGGACCCCGATTTCCAATATTACATAAAAGCACAATTGGTTATTCCTATTTTCCATTGGGGAAAAAAGAATGAAGAAGTAATGGTGCAAAAGCAGGAAACGGAAATTGCCAAATTACAGGTACAGGAAACTCGCGATAATGTGGCTTTGCAGGTGGAAAGCAGTTATTATAAGCTGATGCGTTCGCAGGAGCAATTAAACTTTTCGCGCAGCTCATTGGAAAACGCCCAACAGAACGTTTCGGTTATGATAGACCGTTATAAAGAAGGTTTATCCTCCGTTTTGGAAGTGTTGGATGCGCAGCTTTACTGGCAAAAGTCTTATCACAATTATATATTAGCCAAATATGAATTAAACATTGCTTATTCGCAGTATTTATTTGCTGTGGGCGAGTTTGCAAAATTGTAACATTAAAAATTTAAAAATTAGGAATATGAAGAAGTTAATCTATTTTATCAATCTGTTATTTTTAGTGGGCTTTGTTAGTTCTTGCGGGGAAGAAGAAGCTCCGAAAAAAGAAATTATCAGACCGGTTAAAGCCATGTATGTAGGCAGTGCTGCCGATCTTGCAGATCAGGGTTTTCCGGCCACCACCAAAGCCAGTCAGCAATCGGATATTTCGTTTAAGGTTGGCGGACAGTTATTGAAAATAAACGTAGTAGAAGGTGCCCGTGTAAAAAAGGGTGATCTGATAGCCGAAATAGATCCGCGTGATTACCGTATCGCTGAGCAGTCGGCTCGTGCCCGGTACAATCAGGCCAAAGCCGATGCCGATCGTTATAAGCGATTATGGGAAAAAGGCTCGGTAGCCAAAAGCGACTACGACAGCAAATATGCTGCTTATATGGAAGCCAAATCGGCCTGGGAAGACGCACTAAACAATTTGAATGACACCAAACTGAAGGCACCCTTTGATGGTTTTTACGGAGCCAAACTTGCTGAGGTGGGTCAGGAAATTAAGCCCAATCAAAAGATTACCACTTTATCAAATCTGAATCAGATTGAGGTGGTTACCATTATCCCGGAACGTCTGGCGGTGCGCTATAAGGATTTCGATTCGTTTCAGGTGGAATTTGATGCTTATCCCGGAAAGAAATTTAAGGCAACATTGAAAGAAATGGCCAAAGTACCGACTGCCGAAGGTTATCCTTTGCGTTTGTATTTGACGCACGACAATGTAAACAGCGAAACCAAAATTACCGCCGGAATGAGCTGCCGCGTAAATATTAAATTGAAAAATTCGGGTGGCAACCTGAATGAACTTATTATTCCGTTTTCGGCTGTATTTGAAGGCGAAACCGATGAAGTACCTTCTGTATGGATACTCGAAGGAAAAGATACCCTTACCGTTAAAAAACAACACGTAAAACTCGGTGGTTTTGCCGGTAAGAACGATGTAAAAATTGAAAGCGGCTTAGAACCCGGTCAACGCATTGTTATTGCCGGAGCCAAAAGATTGGTTGAAGGCCAGAAGGTGAAGATTCTGGACCAGAAAGCTTTTAATTAATAATGCAAAAACTCGAACTATGAATATAGCCGGATACGCTTTAAAAAATAAGCAAGTAATATACTTCCTTCTGCTCATTACGGTTTTCGGAGGTATATATGCTTTCCAACATCTCGGAAAACGAGAGGACGCTCCCTTTGTGATTA
>CAYUAN010000234.1:0-2073 GCA_964442545.1 uncultured Prolixibacteraceae bacterium
GCAGCCTTCATCGGGCGAGGTGATTATTCCCAACGGGAAAACCATCGGTTATTTGCCGCAGCAATTAAGCCTGTCCAGTTCTTTGGGCATTATGGAAGAAACCATGACCGCCTTTGATGAGCATATCCGTTTGGAAAAGCGTATAGAGGAATTAAGCCGACAGCTGGCCGAGCGCGAGGACTATGAGAGTAAGGAATATGCCAAGCTGATTGAAGAGCTGAATATCGCCAACGATCATTTTCATATTCTTTCGGGACAGTCGCGTGAGGGCGCTGCCGAGAAGGTGTTGGCGGGCCTGGGTTTTGACAAAAAGCAATTACATCATCCGGTTAATAGTCTGAGCGGCGGTTGGCAGATGCGTATTGAGTTGGCCAAAATTCTCCTGCGGAAGCCTGACTTGATTTTGCTTGATGAGCCTACAAATCACTTGGACATTGAATCCATTCAATGGCTGGAGCAGTTTCTCTCCGTTTATATGGGGGCGGTGGTTTTGGTTTCCCACGACCGGGCGTTTTTAGACGGCGTAACCAACCGCACCATAGAAATCAGCGGCGGCAGGATTTACGATTTTAAATGCTCGTACAGCAAATATGTGGAGCAGCGCATGGAGCTGCTGGAGCATCAGCAGGCCAATTACGACAATCAGCAAAAGGAAATAAAAGAGATTGAGGAATTTATCGAGCGATTCCGCTATAAAGCCACCAAAGCCAAGCAGGTGCAATCGCGCATAAAGATGCTGGAGAAAATGGATCGTATCGAGTTAGATTTGCTGGATAAAAGCAGTATCCATTTCCGTTTTCCACCCGCCCCACCTTCGGGTAAGGTGGTTGTCGAAGCACGGAATTATGCCAAATCCTATGGCGAAAAAGAAGTGCTGAAAGCTTTGGATTTTGTGATTCTGAAAAATGATTTTGTGGCTTTTGTGGGTAAAAACGGCGAGGGGAAAACCACTCTGGCGAAATCCATTGTAGGCGCATTGCAATATGAGGGGGAACTCAAACTGGGTTATAATGTGAAAATTGGCTATTATGCGCAAAACCAGGCCGAGCTGATGGATGAGGATAAAACGGTTTTTGAAACCATCGACGACGTGGCCACAGGGGAGATTCGCAAGAAAGTGAAAAATATTCTGGGCAGCTTTCTGTTCTCCGGAGAAGATATGGATAAACGGGTAAAGGTGCTGAGCGGTGGTGAGCGTTCCCGCCTGGCTTTGGCACGTTTGATGCTGGAGCCGGTAAACCTGTTGGTCCTGGACGAACCCACCAACCACCTCGATATGCAATCCAAGGACATACTGAAATCCGCCCTTTTGCAGTTCGACGGAACCTTGATTTTGGTATCCCACGACCGGGATTTCCTGAAAGGGCTGAGCAATAAGGTGTTTGAATTTCGTGATAAAAAGATAAAAGAACATTTGGGGGATATTAGCTATTTCCTGGAGAAGCGACGTTTGGAAAATCTGCAAGAGCTGGAGCGAAGCGGACAGCGAAAGCAGGATAAAAGCACGAAAGTTTCCGGCAATAAACAACAATATCTGGAACGCAAGGAAAAGGAAAAGCAACGCCGGAAATTACAGCGGAAGATTGATGAGCTGGAGACGGAGATTGAGGAGTTGGAAAGCATGATCGCCATAATGGATGAGCAACTTTCCCGCCCCGAGGACTTTAACCTGAAACTTGAAGACGGTAGTTTTTACGCCAAATACGAACAATCGAAACAACGACTGGAGAAAAACCTCGAAGAGTGGGAACGCTTAAGCGGGGAGCTGGAGGAGATTGGGGAGGTTCCTTGTTTCTTGTTTCTTGTTACTTGTTTTTTGTTTCTTGTTTTTTACTTGTTTCATCTTTAACAAGGAACCACAAACTACAAACATCTATAATTCCCGCACATCCAAAAACACACCACCGGGATATTCCAAAGCTTTTTGCATGGCATCCAAGAGCATGGGGGCCGCGCTAATCGGATCGGGCATGCCGGGCGTACCTTTGGCCGCTTTCAGCCGGTCGATACTGGGCATATCCGGCCTTGAGGGCAGGGAAGAGATATAATCCTGCATCTGCGTATCCACCAGTC
>CAYUAN010000235.1:0-2699 GCA_964442545.1 uncultured Prolixibacteraceae bacterium
CACATCCTTTAGCAAGTTTCGCTCCGATTCGAAAATCATCATTGAACCGCCGGTGGGCAAATCATTGTAGCACAGCTTGTGGTCGAAGTCGTCGCGGCCAATCAGGCTACCCGACGGGCCTCCAACCTGCACAGCAAAGGCTTCTTTGGCACCTACCATACTGAGCATGGTTTTGATGCTTATTCCCCACTCTACTTCATACACTCCCGGGCGGGCGCAATCACCTGAAATACTCAGCAGTTTTGTTCCAACGGAATGGGCGTTTCCGAAACTCCGGTACCATTCCCCGCCTTTTTCGATGATGCGGCAGACAGTAACCAGTGTTTCCACATTATTTACCGAGGTCGGCATTCCGTTATATCCCTTTTGCACCGGGAAGGGCGGCTTATAGCGAGGCTCTCCCCTTTTGCCTTCCATCGATTCAATCAGCGCCGACTCTTCGCCACAGATATAGGCTCCGGCTCCAAACTGTATGCGAATATCGAAGTTGAAATTCTCGTTTTGGAGAATAGAATCTCCCAGCATATTATTGGAGCGGGCTTCATCGAGTTTCATATTCAGGAAATCTTCCAGATAGCGATATTCCTGCCGCAGATAGATTATTCCTTCGGTAGCACCAATGGCATAAGCCGCAATACACATTCCCTCAATCAGCATCAAAGGATTTTCGGTGAGCAACACACGATCTTTATAAGTACCCGACTCGCCCTCGTCGGCATTACATACAATGTATTTTTTCTCGCCATGCGAGGCACGACAAAACTCCCATTTCATTCCTGTAGGAAAACCGGCACCGCCACGGCCGCGAAGGCCTGATGTACGGACGATTCCAATAACTTCCAGGTCTGATTTCTGCACCGCGATTTTCAAAGCCGTCCAGGGCTTATAAAACTCGTCCAACACCTTTCCCGCCTTACGTATATTGTTGTTTACCATGGCATTTAATTTGGGATGGGCATTGTTCCCGTCGCCAATCTCCTGATAAAATAACTCTTGCGCTTGTTTTCCCTCGCGGAAACCTTTGATAATATCCACTGCGCGCTCGGGCGTGAGGTTCGGGAAAACCATATCATCAATCAAAGCGGCGGGCTCCTGATCGTTCATTCCCATTCCGGCGGTACGGCGAAAAGCGATACCGTCCGGACTGACGTTGTCAATGGACACGCCCAGCTCATTTTCAAAAGCCTTCAGTACCGCTTCACGCCCTTTCATTTGGGCTACCACACTATCGTTCAAATAGATTTTGTGGCGGATGGGCCCGGTTTCGAAAAAATGGTAAAACGACAAAGTTTGCCGAATGTCAATCTCCGACATCCGCAATCGTTCCGCAAGCTTAGCGACATGCTCGTCCGAGATATAGCCGTACTCCTTTTGCACGGCATGCAAGATATCCATCAAACGACCGGCATCGCTGCTGAAACAGTTTGTTATTTCTTCTATGCTTTTACTCATATCTTAAGTTTTGGTAATCGAAAAACAAAAGCTGCCCTGCTCCCCTATCTTTGAGGATTGGAGAAACTGTCGGCAGCCTTTGTTTCGGGTTTCATAGATTAGGTTAAGGTTTGTTATTTGATTAACAGGTCAAAAATATAAAGATTTTTGTTATTGAAATAACATTAGTATAATTTGGATTGATTTTAAATTATATAGGGGTATTTAGCATAAGTTATCGAAATAATCGCAGCCGGGAATTTATCCTTGAAAAGCATCTATTTTCATGAATTAAAATATAATCCGGCAAATCATTTAAATTGGAGGATTTTGGATAGTTGTCATTAGCATTTTTCAGGCCGGAGCATGAGGGCATAAAAAAAGTCCGGCTTTAGGATACCGGACTAATCATTGTGAAGCAATATATGTTTTATTTTTTGACAAAGATATAGTGTCAGCCCTCATTGCGCATCACTAAAATTAGGTATATTTTAGGTATATTTTTATTTTAATATACCTACTCCGTTAAATTTGCAGATTCCTTATAGCCAAAAAGCTTATTTTCCTTAATAAACTTCACGATATAATCAGGCATTGCCTCCTCCCAGGATTGGTCTCCTGTCTGTATCTTTTTAAGCACATCGCGGGCAAAAATTCCTTGCCACCGGCGGTCAATATTTTCCAAATCCACAATCTTATCATTATTGAGCAAATGCTGATAGAGATAAAAAATATCCTGCTCCACATTCAGAAAACGTCCGGTATGAATTTTTTTATCTTCCAGGAGTGGATATACATACAGCTTCACATTCTCGGCAAAAAGCTGACCGAAAGCCTCCATCAATCCGCCTTTTAAATCTTTATAGTACTCTTTCTGTACCAGGTTTCGCAGGGTGGGCACGCCGATAACCAGTCGTAAATTACCAATCTTAAAACTATTGAAAAAGTTCGCCAAACGGTAGAAATACATATAATTGGAGACCATTACATTTTGGCCCATACCATTAAGAATATCCACCCTCGCCAGAAAATCACGTTCATCAAACTCTCCGCTGGCCAGCAAGTTACGCATGGTAATTTCGCAAATAGTAATAGTCGTATCTTCATTATAAAGACCTTCTTTCCGGAGCATCTCGGTGCTGGTCTTTATCATATCAAAGCCCACATAAGTAATCGGCCGGAAACTCCCGCGAATAGCGATAATATCTTTTTTGTACAACATATCGGCCGGCTGCTGCACATGGCCGTCTTTGTCAAACATCACGGCA
>CAYUAN010000236.1:0-5848 GCA_964442545.1 uncultured Prolixibacteraceae bacterium
TTGATTTCAACAACTTCTTCTTTTGGACTAATCGTTTGTCCGGGGGTACAGGCATTAATTAATACCCATTCGTGTTCGTCCACTTCGCGAAAATCGAAACCCATCTTCGCCAATTCACTGCTTAATGCCGCCACACGATCGCTTTCTTTTATTTTCAGACTTTCCAGGCCTGTAAAACGTCCAATCACGCCCAGACCCGCGCAAGTATTGATTACGGGAATTGCCAGGTCGGGAAAAGCGCTAAAGTCAATATTGATATTTTGAGTTATTTGTCCGGAGGGCTGAAGAATCAAATCATTTCCTTCGGGGATAGTCTCTACACCCAGTTGGCGGTAGAGTTCCGCCAAAACCGCATCTCCTTGAATGCTATGCACGGCCAACTTTTGCAGCCGGATTTTCCCTTTTCGCATAAAAGCCATGCTTTGGTAAAAAAAAGCGGCGCTGCTCCAGTCGGGTTCCACACGGATACCCGTGCCAAGATATTCGCCCGGATAAATTCGTATTTCCGGAATTTGATAATCTATCCGGATACCGAATTCCCGCATCAGGGCTGCTGTCATCGCGATATAGGGCTCGGATGCAGCTTCCGATTCCAAATGCAATTGCAAACCCTCGGGCAGGAGCGGGGCAATCATCATCAGGGCACTGATATACTGACTACTGATATTTGCTTTGATATTTAAGGCGGCAGAGTGCAAATTCCCCTCTTCAATCAAAAGCGGAGGAAATCCGTTTTTGCCGGTATAGCGGATTTTCGCCCCCAAAGTTTGCAAAGCTTCCACCAATATTCCTATGGGGCGTTCCTGCATTCGTGGCGTTCCCGTAAGTAAAAAACTTCCCTCCTTAAGACTGAGAAAAGCCGTAAGAAAACGGATAACCGTACCTGCATCGCGGCAGTCGAGAACTAATGGATTTTCTTTGTTTTTGTTCGTGCGAACCTCACGGAGTAATTCTTGCATCAGCATTGTATCGGCCGAGCCGGAAAGATTTTGAATCCTAAACGTCTTTGCCGCGAGTGCTTGAATAATCAGCAAACGGTTGCTGATGCTTTTGGAGGCGGGGAGTTGAATTTCCGCAACAAAATCATTCGGAGTATTAATATTTTGACCTTCAATCAGCATCTAAAACCTGATAAAGTTTTGCAAACATTCTTCTACTTCTTCCGGGCTGAGCGATTCGTCAACATGATAAACACCTAAATCTTCAAGCAGTACAATGGCGATTTTATCCGAATGGTTTTTCTTGTCCTTTTGCATAAAACCGATAATCTGTTCAAAATCTTCTTCTGAGATTTGCGGTTTGCTAAATCCGTCCAGGATAAATGCTTTGATTTGTTCAAAACGGTCCTCCGGGAAATTGTACCGGCGCACCGAATGCCACAATTCGCAGATGATCCCCAGGGCAACAGCCTCACCGTGCATCATCGGATTTCCCTTTTTCAGGGCCAGACTTTCCAAAGCGTGTCCATAGGTATGCCCGAAATTCAGCACTTTACGCAAACCGCTTTCATAGGGATCTTTCCTGACTATTTCCATTTTGATCTCCAGAGCCTTTTGAATAAATGGGGTCAGTCCGCTCACTTCCTGAAAGCCTTGCTCCCAAAAGTCTTCCCAAAGTTTATCTTTGTCAATCAGAGCGTACTTTATCAATTCGCCATAGCCGGAGTTTAATTCGTTGATGGGTAATGTTTCCAGAAAACCGCTCCACACGCAAACGGCTTGAGGGTTGGTAAAGCAGCCTAATTGATTTTTCAGATTGCCCAGGTCAATCCCCGTTTTTCCGCCAACTGCGGCATCAACCATGGCCAGCAGCGAACTGGGCACATTGATGAAACGAATACCTCTTTTATATACCGAAGCCATAAATCCCCCCAAATCGGTAATCATACCACCGCCCAGGTTTACAATCAGTGCTTGCCGATCCACATTATTTTCGGCCAGTACTTCCCATAAGCGATGAACGATATCCAAATTTTTGTTTTGCTCACCCGCGTCAATTTCAAGTATCTCGGCATTTTCCAGAACAGCCACATTCCGTACCAGAGGAGCGATACAATGCAAATGGGTGTTCTCATCACATAGAATGTAAATCTGCGAAACGGCAGGTTCCATGGATTCAATAAAGCGGTTTAACGCTTCAAAACTGTTTTCGGTAAAAATAGGATAGTCTGTCATAATTTAGCCCGCAGATTGCATATTCTTCTTACAACAAAAATAGATTTTTTAGCTTTACATACAGCCAACTATGTAAATAAGTCGGCTTTATGAGAAATTAGTCCGGATTTTGGTAATTTATTACTATAATTACAAATAAAAAATGCTGTGATTCAGTAAGATACGACGCTTGTTAAAAAATAAAAAAAACCGTTACAGGATAAATCCGGTTTGATTTTTAGATTATTTTTGTCCCATATTCTTAAAAGACTGAAAAGACTGAGCAAATGAAAATTGACTTTCAAAATACAGAAGTGGCTTTTGCCATAAAAAGCGATGCCGATTTGAAAAAGGCCTATGTGCTATTTAAAACAATTGGCAGTCCCACAGTAGTAAAAATCGGAAACAGTTTATTGAAACTGGCTCTGAAAATCCATTTTCCCATTGACTGGATTGTAAAGCCGACCATATACAACCACTTTGTCGGTGGTGTAAGTATTGAGGATTGTAAGCCGGTGGTGCGCAAGATGGAGCCCTATGGTGTTGGTGCCATTTTGGATTATTCGGTGGAGGGGAAAGAAGCGCCTGAAGATATTCAAAATGCGATGGAAGAGACCTTGCGTGCGATTAAGAATGCAGGCCAAGATCCGAATGTACCTTTTTGTGTTTTCAAGCCCACCGCTTTTACCACTTCCGCTGTTTTGGAAAAAGTGAGTGCAGGTATGGATTTAACTCCCGAAGAAGAGCAGGAAGCACAGAATTTCCGCGACCGGGTGCATACTCTTTGTAAAACCGCTTACGAAAGTGATGTTCCTTTGTTGATTGATGCAGAGGATTCCTGGTATCAGAATTTTATTGATGAAGTGGTGAACGCGAATATGGCGGAGTTTAATAAAGAGAAAGCCATTGTATTTAATACCTTCCAGATGTATCGTTGGGATCGTTTGGATTTTCTGGAAAAATCCTACCAAATGGCGATTGACGGCGGTTATTATCTGGGGGCAAAATTTGTGCGCGGTGCTTATATGGAAAAAGAGCGTGCCCGTGCTGCCGAAAAAGGCTATAAGGATCCCATTCAGCCAAACAAAGAAGCCACCGACCGCGATTATAATTTGGCCTTGAAATACTGCATTGAGCGTATTGACCGCATTAAGGTATTCAATGGAACACATAATGAGTACAGCACGCAATACATGATTGATTTGATGGAAGAGCACGGTATCGCTAAGGACGATGACCGTTGCTGGTTCTCGCAATTATACGGAATGAGTGATAACCTGAGCTTTAATGTGGCCAAAGCCGGTTATAATGTCGCAAAATACCTGCCTTATGGCCCGGTGAAACACGTAATGCCGTACCTGTTGCGCAGGGCGGAGGAGAATACCTCGGCTCAGGGCCAGTCGGGCCGTGAATTGCAATTGGTATTGAAAGAGATGAAGCGCAGACGCTTAGCTAAATAGAACAATTTGTTCAATTTTTGTGATTTAGTAAATAAAATCATATGTGGCTATGCAAATGTATTATATTTGTTGCTTTGAAAACTACACACATAACTAAACAAAAAAGTAAATTTTATGAAACGTAAATTATTATTCAGTCTGTTGATCCTGCTCTCTGCCGGTTTGGTAATTAGTGCTTGCAGCAAGGATGATGATAATACTGATGGGGACAACCCGGATGAGAATCTGACTCCGCTGGAAAAAGCTAAGAAAGCTTATGAAACCGAATATCTTGGTACGAAAGTAAATACCATTGGTTGGACGGGAAGTGAAGCAAGTTGTAATTCAGGTGATGTTGCCGCTGCAACACGCGATAAAGTTGTAAAGCGCGTAAACTATTACCGTGCTTTGGTTGGTTTGCCGGCCGTTAAACTGAATCCTGCACAAAACAAAAGTTGTCAGGATGCCGCATTAATTATGATGGCAAACAATACTTTGAATCACACGCCTCCGAGCAGTTATACTTGCTGGACACAAGACGGATATAATGCCGCCAGTACCGGAAACCTGGCCATTGGTTGGGGTTCTCAAGAGCCGGATGCAAATCACTCGATTAATGCTGTTTCGGGTTATATTGAAGATCCGGGCGGAGGAAACGAGATTGTTGGCCACCGCGCATGGTTGCTACACCCGGCATTAAGCGCTATTGGAACAGGTTCTGTTTATGATGCAAATCATTCATATTCAGGAATGCATGGCGCTGCAGCCAATTGTATTCGTTGGGGGGACAATTTGAATGGTTCGTCAACAGGCCCCGAGTTTATAGCTTATCCTCCGGCCAATTACGTGCCTTCCGTATTGGTATTCCCAAGATGGAGTTTTGCTGTTGCTAATGCTGATTTCAGCTCAGCCAGCGTTACGGTAAAAGATGCCAACGGAAAAACTTATTCTTGTAATATTATTGCCCGTGTGCCGCAGCAAGGTTCTGTAAATCCTGCAGCTCGCGTTGTGTGGGAACCACAGGGAATTAATATTACTTCTGATATGAATTTTGAAGTAACGGTAAGCAATGTTAAAGGTGCACCGAAAACTTCTTACACTTATACAGTGAAAGCATTTTACGTAACCGGTCAGGCACGTAAAGCTACTGAAAAATCAAAGATGCTTATTCTGTAAGCAACTTAGAACAAGACATATTAAAAAAGCTCGCCGTTTTTCGGCGAGCTTTTTTTATTCTATCCGAATGCCGCTAAAAGCAGTTCAATATCCTGATAGGGGAGTTTGAATTTTCGTGCCACGTATTCCAAAGTGATTTTCCCGTTATACATATAAACTCCTTTGCGTAAGCCTTTATCCCGCAGCAACATTACATTCAGTCCGCTGTGCGCGGATAGATCCAGGATAAACGGAGCAAAGTAATTACTCAAGGCGTAAGAGGCTGTATGCGGGGTGCGTGAAGATATATTGGGCACACAATAATGGGTTACTTCATGGACCTGGTACACGGGGTTTGTATGCGATGTTTCCCGCGAAGTTTCGACACAACCGCCCCGGTCGATGCTCACATCCACAATCACCGATCCCGATTTCATTTGCTCTACCATGGATTCGGAGATAACATTTACACTGGTTCCGTTATGGGCATATAAAGCGCCAATCAGTACATCTGCCGAACGAAGGGCTTCCGAGATTACATCCGGCTGAATGATAGAGGTGAAAACGCGGGCGCCGATATTGTTTTGCAAACGACGCAGTTTGGAAATGGAATTATCAAAAACTTTTACCGTGGCGCCAAAACCTAAAGCGGCGCGTGCAGCTGATTCGCCTACCGTCCCGGCTCCGATAATCACTACCTCCGAAGGATTAATGCCGGAGAATCCGCCCAGCATTTTGCCGCGTCCCCATTTGGGATGGCTCAGATACTCGGCACCGATCAAAATGGCGGTATTGCCCACAATCTCGCTGATGGAGTGCAATACGGGATGCTCATTGCTGCCGTTGCGGATATGTTCGTATGATATGGCGGTAATGCGTTTGGCTTTGAGCGCCAAGAAATATTCTTTGCTTTGTGCTCGTAGATGAAGTGCGGAAATCAGCAAGCTCTTATCTTTCATCAGCCCGATTTCTTCCAGACTTGGCGGGGCGACTTTCAGGATTAAATCGGCTTGATATACTTCGGCCCGGCTTTTTACAATTACGGCTCCGGCCTCACTATACAGGTGATCCGGAAAATTGGCGGGAACGCCCGCCTTTTCT
>CAYUAN010000237.1:0-5223 GCA_964442545.1 uncultured Prolixibacteraceae bacterium
TTCTTTTCAAGTCCTTTACCTAATTCCTGGCTCCCATGATTTGGAAAAATAATGGTTCCTGTTTTGTTTCATGTTTTAATTTTACGTGAGACCCTTTCTGTGAAACAGGATACCAACCATCTTTTTTCAGGATTCGAAGCAATTCAGAGCATTTCATGTTTTTCCAGTTATTAAATTACTTTGCAAAGGTAAATAATAATTTACCAAAAGTCAATTATTATTTACCTTTTATTTTTCTTTGAAAAACTCAGAAAGCCATTCGGTATAAAAATACTCGCCTGCACCGATATGACCTAATCATTATAGGTTTTAGCATTGCCGGCAATGCTAAAACAAATCATAAAAATCATATCAATCCGCGTCTAAAAAAGATAACACTATCAGATGCTCCATAAAATTAAAAAGCCGCAGACTTTCCCTTATAAACGAAACTCTTTTCGTTTGGCCCAAAACCAATACATCGCGGCAAAAAAGATAAGAGTATTCACCAAAAGCATTAATCCGCTGTCGATGGTACCGACAGTTTCGGGCTCAATATCCACCAAGCCTCTTGCCACCAGGAAATACATAATTACGGTCATCGCGTTGTTGAGAAAATGCAGCCAGACGGAAGCCCAAAGCGAGCCGCTCCAATAAAACACATAGCCCAGCACAATGCCCAGAAAAAAGCGCGGAAAAAAGCCCAAAAACTGCATATGAATGGCGCTGAAAATAAAAGCGGACAGGATAATAGCCCAATGAATATTCATGCTGCGGCTAAACCATTTCATCAAAATGCCGCGGAAAATAAATTCCTCGCCCAAAGCGGGCAATACCGCCATTACCAAAAGATTAACCCCCAATAAGGTAAAGCTGCCGGTCATTACAAATTTTTCGGTAATACTGCCCAACTGCGCCTCCTTATCCCGCATCCACTCTTCCAGTGCCGCCATCGATTCCGGCAAATGCAAGCCCTGATTCCAAATCATCAAGGCATTTACCAGGGGTAATACGATAATCAGCATCACCATCAACATAATGATGTGTTGCCCGTCAATTTTACGGTCGAGGTACAGAAACGATAAAGGTTTGGGGGTAACCGCCGCCAGGGCCACCGCCGGAAAGAAAAAGGTGCCGAGCATGGTCAGAAACTGGAGGTAACGCATAAAGTTTAATCGTTCGGGGGTATCGAGTATATACGAACTGGCGGCCAGTATATCACCCTCGGACCAAAAAGCCCGCGCCAAAACCAGTCCGCCACCACCAAACAACAACAGGCCGAACATAATGGCCAATCCCAAAAAAATAATTTGTTTATAAATAACCTTATCGATATCCTGAAACATAATATTTGCTTTTTATGCGGTTTATCAGCTTATGGACATTGCTTCGGACAAAAGCGTATTTTTGCCCTGCAATATTGCCCAAAAGTAAAAAATAAAGACTTGGTAAAGATAGGCGACATCGAATTAGGTGATTTTCCTTTGTTTCTGGCTCCGATGGAAGATGTTACCGACCCTTCCTTCCGTGCAATCTGCAAGGAGTTCGGAGTGGATATGATGTACACCGAATTTATCTCGTCGGAGGGTTTGATACGCGATGCGGCCAAGAGTGTAAAAAAATTGGATTTCGACGAATCGGAGCGGCCTGTGGGGATTCAGATATTCGGCCACGCGGTAGATTCGATGGTGGAAGCCGCCCGGGTGGCTGCTGAGGCCAAGCCCGATTTGATTGATATTAACTTCGGTTGCCCGGTGAAAAAAGTAACCGGAAAGGGGGCCGGAGCCGCCTTGCTGCGCGACATTCCACAGATGATTGCCATTACGGAGGCCGTGGTGAAAGCCGTGGATATTCCCGTTACCGCCAAAACCCGCCTGGGTTGGGACGAACACGATAAGCCCATAGTGGAGGTGGCCGAACGCCTACAGGATGCGGGCATAAAAGCGCTGGCCATTCACGGGCGCACCCGAAATCAATTGTATAAAGGCGAGGCCGACTGGACCTTAATCGGGGCGGTGAAAAGCAATCCGCGCATGCAGATTCCCATTATCGGCAACGGAGATATTATCAACGCCCGGCGGGCGATTGAGTGGAAAAAACGCTATGGTGTGGACGGATTGATGATTGGCCGCCCGAGCATCGGGAATCCCTGGATATTCAAAGAAATACGTCATCTGCACGAAACCGGAGAAGAACTTCCTCCGCCCGATATTCACGAGCGAGCCCGCATTGTGCGGAAACATATCGGACAGTCCATCCGATGGAAAGGCGAACAACGCTCCATTCGCGAAATACGCAAACATCTGAGTACCTATTTCAAAGGATTTCGCAATGTAAAATCTTATCGCCTGCGCCTGGTAACAGCCGGCAGCTTTGAGGAAATTGAAGCCGTGTTGGCCGAGATGGAGGAAGTTTATGACGGTGTCATGCCTATTACTTAAAAATCGCTTAAAAACAACCGGCTTTATTTCAAACTAATCCGCGTATTCCGGTAAAAAGAAATCGCCAAACCGGCAAACATAATCAATACGCCAATCCACATTATGGAAATATACGGAAAGACCGTTGTTTTCACCACAATATAATTCAGGCGTTTTTCGTCCACTTTCAACATCAGGCTTCCCGGCGTTTTACCGATATTATCAAAACTCAGGCGAATACCCAAATCATCCGATTCGAAGTTTTCGTGCTTGATCGTTCCCTCCTCAATAATATAAGCCACCTCCGCGGAATGTTTATGATTGAATTTATCCAGCAGACTCAGCGAGGCGATAATGCGCACATTGTCCACACTGATTTTTCCGGGCCCCTGATTGCGCACATAAATACTATCCAAAACAATCAGATAGGAAGAAACCGGCAAGGTGTCGCCTTTGCTCATTTCTTGCGTAATCAATGTTTTATACTCCTCTTCGCGTATATCGGCCATTATATCGGCATAAGAGATAAAGGTGTAAACATCCTTCGTCAAAGAATGGTACGTGTCGGGATTATACACATTTCCCATCCTGGAATTTACATTGATGGTCGGGGTAAGCGTAAAGGCATGCTGCAATTGGCCCGAAGCGTCTTTCGTCATAAAATCCAGAGTGTAATATAAATGATTTTGCTCCCGGCGCAGATTAGTATATTTCACAAAATAAGGTCCCAATTCCTTTGCTTCATTCTTTATCAACAGTTGATTTTCGCGGTTCATTTCGGCATCGCCCAAATCGTAGCGCGAGGTGTTGGTAGAGATTACCTGCGAAGTGGAAAAAGCCACAATAATTCCCAACATCATTAGCCCGAAACCAAAGTGCGTAACACTGTTGCTCAGATTATAAATACCGCTTTTGTTCCGGAAAAAGAAATCCAAAGAAGCAATCATGGCAAAGTTTCCGCTGAAGAGGAAAAGCAACATGCCCGCACCCTGCACCTGAAATAACCAAAGTTCCGCCGCGAACAAAACAGTGCTGAACAAAAGTGAAATGCCCAGCTTGCGCAAAAATTCCATAATATCATTCTTCCCGTACCGCAAAAGCAGGGAAATACCGATTGTTATCAGACTCAATATCGCGAAAGGCAGTTGCCATTTATTGTAAAAGGCGACCCGGTCGAGCGGGGGCGCCATTTCTGTTCCGAATAGCTTGTTTATTACCGGAATAGAAGTCGTGATAAAAATCTGAAAAGCCGAAAGAATCAAAATAATGGCGCCGATAAACATCCAAAACTCCCGGGACAGAAATTCATCATTCATCGCGCGGGGGAAATGCTTAAAGTTTTTGAAATACAGCCAAAGCGAAACGCCCAGCGTGAGCAACATAATGACCACCATTTGCGCAGCCAGTCCGTTATTTCCAAAAGCGTGGGCCGAGGTTTCGCCCAACACGCCACTGCGGGTGAGATAACTGGCATACACCACCAGCACAAAACCCAGAACCACAAAGATAAAACTCAGTCCGTAGGAATGGTTTCGCTTGCGGTTCAGTATCATCATATGCATAGCGGCCAATATCACCAGCCAGGGAATCAGCGACGCGTTTTCCACCGGATCCCAGGCCCAAAAACCGCCAAAGGTGAGGGATTCGTATGCCCAGGCCCCGCCAAGCAATATGCCGCCACCCAAGGTTCCGAGCGCCACAATCATCCAGGGGAAGGCCGGCTTGAGCCACTGTTTGTAATCACCTTTCCATAGCGAGGCGATGGCATAGGCAAAAGGAATTATCGCCGCGGCGTAACCCAAAAACAATAAGGGCGGATGGGTAACCATCCAGATATTTTCCAACAACGGATTTATTCCGTTACCATCAGCTATTTGGGCCAGATAATCGGGGTTTTTAAAAAATTCCAAATTCGCATTCGCCGGGTCGAGGCGCATCAGCATAAAAGGACTTTTACCGATGACGATTCCCAAGGGTTTTATCCCCCAAACCATAGTGGTCAGCATAAACTGCCCGAAGGCCAAAACGGGCATCACATAGGACTCCCAGCTTTTGGAAGTATAGAGCAAAATCAAGCCCAGCAAAGCCTCCAGAAAAACCCAGAGCAAAAAGCTGCCCTCCTGACCGGCCCAAAAAGCCGATATAATAAATTTTAGAGGAAGATAGGATGCTGTGTGTTTCCACACATAGTCATATTCGTAATAGCCCTGAAAAAGCAGATAAAAAAGCACGGCTCCCGCGGCAATGATAAAAACAAAATGAGCCAGATAACTTATTCTTCCGAAGCGAATCAGTTTCTCTTCCCGGCGAATATTTCCGGTGATGTAAAAAAGAAAACTTGCCAAAGCGGTAAGCAGGGCCAGCACAATAAAGATGTTTCCTAATTGACCGGGCAACAAATGCTCCCCTGCATATTGTATTGAAAGCAGCATATTCATCTCTTGATTTTGAGGTTTCAAAGGTAGGAGAATTAAGGAAAGTGTAAACATAAAAAGTATGATAAAAGGCATAAAAGCGGTTTGGGTTCCACTTGCAAAAAACTCAAATAAAAATAACCGACAGGCATCTCGACTACGCTCGATGACCTGAGGTCTTACAACTTCCGACTTCAAGGTCGTCGAGCGGAGTCGAGACGCCGGCTTCCAAGTGGCCGAGCGGAGCCGAGACCCCGGCTTCTGAATTTGAATCCCCCCCTTTTTTTCAAAGGGGGACAGCGCGGCGGTAGTGCACGTAGCGGTGATTTTGATGTTGGCTTCCCGGCGTTTTACTCCTGTTTTTCAAGCGTTCTCTTCAAATCGTTTTAGCCGGTTTTTTCAAAGAAAAA
>CAYUAN010000238.1:0-5432 GCA_964442545.1 uncultured Prolixibacteraceae bacterium
TCCACACGGTCGTTGATTACTTTCAAAAACGAACCGATTACTTCTTTGTATTTAGTCAGCAGAGTATAAATTTCTTTTTTGGCTACGGCATCCCAATAAAACATATCGGAATTCAATACTACCTGTTGTTTGTTCATTACCACCAGGCTTTTCATCATTTCCACTTCCGATTGAGCCACCAGTTTCTGACCTTTAATATGGCCTCCGGTCAAAATAGGCTGGTACAACTCCAGACGCATACTGTAAATATTATTAATAGCTTGTCCGGTTGGTGAACTTCCGTCGGCAGGCGGTGCCATTTGCAAATCCACTCCGTAATAATTATAGTTTCCCTTAAAATCAAGTGAAGGTAATTGTGATGATTTTGAAGCGTCAACTTTTGATTCGGCTCCGCTTAATTTGCTTTCGGCCATTTTTACCCTTTGCTGATAATTTACCGCTTTGGTGCGATAAAAATTCACCAGAGTATCGGTTTGAGCAGAGGCAATGCGGATGAAAAATAATGCTAATAAAACAATTGTAAATCTTTTCATTCTTATTGAATTATGTTTTTTATTGTAGTTGTTTTAAATCTAAAAAAATTGTCGATTTCACGAACTTTAGGATAATAATGTTTTGATAAATCCGGGTACACAAAAAATTAAATTGTCTGTTGAATTTTGATACACCATGATTTGTTTGTCCCCCTTTTTTTTTCGCGTTCGGAAAATTCAATTATAAACGCAAATATAAGTAAATATTGTGTGCTAAAAAAGCAGGATTTCAGGTGGGGAATTGTATCTTCTTATAAAACCACACAAGGTATTTAGAGACAGTTTAAGTTTGTATATTGATATTATATGATATGCTCTATTCGTTATTTAAATCTTAATCGGAAAGTTTTACAAAACCATTCAGAAATGTTTCCAATTCATCTTGTTTTTCATTAAATATCTCTCGCGAAGTATAGGCCAGTAATTGTACCGTACCACCCGGATAGGAATAATAATAACCGAAATAAACAAATTTAATACCCTGGATGGTTCCCTGCATTTGCATCATTAAAACTTTAAGTCCGTTTACCGTACGATATTCCTCTTTGATAATCCGCACATCCGGAGCGGCGGATTTGGCGTTTTCATAAGCAATACTTTTTAATGTTTCCAAAGGAATAACCATACGTTCGGTAATTAATATGCCATATAAATCACCTGTTTTATTACTAAATTCAAATTCGGCATCCTTATTACTTGTGGCTTTGGCAAATTTCCAGTTTTTCGGATTAATCCAAATACCGATATCGGTCGTTTTACTTTTCACCAGAAAAGTGGCTTTTTTATCTTTCGTAAATTCCGTAGGGTTTACCGGAATTTCGCTTTCCTTATTCAATTCATCATTTACGTATATCCAGGTACCGTCATTATACAATACAACTTCATCGCCTGTTTCGGTAATGGCGTTAATCTGGGCGGTAATAAATAATGTTTGCGCAAGGAAAATCAGGAGTAAAAATACTTTTTTCATAAATCTATTTTTGGATTAAAAAGTAAAAATAGTTTTTATTTCAATTCAGGTTGAAACAAACTAAAAAACCATTTGCCTGCCGACAAATGGTTTTTTATCTTCTGTATAAAATTTAGCATACTAAATTTTTTCCACCCGGCGTTGATGGCGTCCGCCCTCGAAATCGGCATTTAAAAAAGCGCGGGCTATTTCCAAGGCATATTCCTTGGCGATAAAGCGGGCCGACAGGCCTAAAATATTCGCATCATTATGCTGGCGTGCCAAAGCGGCCAATTCAGTATTCCAGGCCATAGCGGCACGTACTTTTTGATGCTTATTAGCGGTCATGGTAGCTCCGTTGCCGCTGCCGCACATGACAAAACCCAGTTCGTATTCGCCACGATCGATACTCTCTCCCAGCGGATGCATAAAATCGGGATAATCCACACTCTCATCCGAATAGGTTCCGAAGTCCTTAAAACGGTATCCTTCTTTTCCCAGTTCTGTTTTTAAATATTCTTTCAGTTCGTAAGCGGCGTGATCACAGGCGATTACCAAGGTTTTATTTTTGTCCCACATAATGATTTTTGTTGATTGTTAATAAGTACAAAGAAACAAAAATTCGCAGCGCATGAATGGAAATATGCAAAAATTTGAGGCTTAAATTATTAACTGAACCGGAAAAATCCGGTCAAAATTCTATCTGTTTTGCAGCGAATAAATTAACCGATTATCAACAATTCCTGTGAATTTAAAGAGGATTAATTGTGAATTATTTTCACCCTTGTTCACAAAAGCCGGGGGAGTAATTTTTCTTTAAAATGCAAGTCAAAGTTTTCAGAATTTCTAACATTTTTTGAGCATTTTTTCCACGGTTTCGAATGCTCATTCAAGACATTTATTTTTCAAAAATCAGGTAATGAACAACTGTGTTGATAAGTGAATATTTTCCGAAAAATGAAGTCATTAACTCAGGAAAAAATGTTGACAGCAACTTAATATTTAAATAACAGGTTTGCGGCCACGAAAAGTATTAACAAATTAACAGAGCTTTATAATATTAACAAATAAATATTTTTTAAAAATTAATTATTATTTATTGTTTTAGAAGGTTGATAAAGCCGCCATTTACATTTTCGGCTTTCGCCGATAAAAACTATCTTTGCAATATAATATAAATACCGAAGCGACTATGGGCGACATCAATTATATAGCGGAAATCAATAAATTGCGTAAAGAGAAAAACGCGATTATCCTGGCGCATTTTTATCAGACGGCCGATATTCAGGACATCGCCGATTTTGTGGGCGATAGTCTGGCTCTGGCGCAAAAAGCCAAGGAGAGCAATGCTGATATTATCGTATTTGCCGGTGTGCATTTTATGGCCGAAACCGCCAAGGCGCTTAATCCCGAGTCGAAAGTATTGCTGCCCGATTTGGAAGCAGGTTGTTCGCTGGCCGATTCCTGTCCGCCGCAAGATTTTAAGAAATTCAAAGAACAATACCCCGGTCATAAAGTGATTTCCTATATCAATTGCACGGCCGAGCTGAAGACAATGACCGATATTGTATGTACTTCGAGCAATGCTTTGCAAATTGTGGAATCACTACCCAAAGATCAGCCGATTATTTTTGCCCCCGACCGGAATTTGGGCGGATATATTAACAAAATAAGCGGTCGCGATATGGTCTTATGGGATGGCAGTTGCGAGGTGCACGATATTCTGGAAGCCGAGAAAATCGTGGAATTGAAAATGGAAAATCCAGACGCCTTATTGGTAGCTCATCCCGAATGTCAGGCCGCCGTTTTGGAGCTGGCCGATTATGTGGGTTCCACTTCAGGCATCTTAAAGTTTACGGCCGAGTCTGATCATAAGAAATTTATCGTGGCTACCGAATCGGGTATTTTACATCAAATGTATAAGCAATCACCCGATAAGGAGTTTATCATCGTTCCTTCGGACGAAACTTGTTCGTGCAACGATTGTCCGTATATGAAAATGATTACGATGGAAAAAATTTACAATGTACTGCTGAACGAAACCAATGAAATACATTTGGATGATTGGGTGATTCGCGAATCATTGAAACCCATTGAGCGTATGTTGGAAATTTCCAAAAAACACAAAATCATTTAATTGAAAAATATTTTTATCACCGGTTTTTTCCTGCTGTGGACAGCTTTTGCCTTTGCCCAAAGCGATTCCATTGTGCAAAACGGCCATCAGGTTTTTTATTATCCCAATGGGAAAATAGCCAGTGAGGGCACCATGCGCGACGGTAAGCCCGACGGTTATTGGAAAAGCTATGATGAATACGGAAATTTGGTTTCGGAAGGAAACCGGAAAAATTTTCAGCTGGACAGCTTGTGGAAATTTTATGATGAAAACGGCAAGTTGAAACTCAGCATTACCTACAAAAACGGTAAGAAAAACGGCTACCGCACTACCTATCTTGAGGACCGTATTTTGGTGGACAGTTTTGCCAATGACGTTAAAAACGGATATAGCAAAGTGCTTTATCCTGATGGCAAACTCAAACGTATTACGCCATTTAAAAACGGACTGGAAGACGGTGTGGAAAAAGAATATGCCGAGGATGGCCGTCTGATAATGATCGCCACTTATACCAACGGATTTTTGCGGCATCGTGAATATATGAACGCTTTGGACGATTTGGGCCGGAAGCAGGGCCTGTGGAAGGAATTTTATCCTGACGGCAAACTGAAAATGGCAGGGAATTATTTGAACGGCCTTAAGCACGGCTATTTCAAATATTATGACGAAGAAGGAAATCTGATTAAGATTGAGAAATACATTAATGATATACTGCAGGAAGATCCGCCCGAGCTGGCGGAATACGAAATTCGCATTGATTATTATCCCGATGGAAAAATCAAGGTAGTAGGCAGTTATAAAGACAGTGTGGCCGAAGGTATTCGCCGCGAATACAGCCATGACGGGAAAATTACCGATGCTTATATCATGCACCGTGGCCGTGTAATCGGGCATGGAATTATCGATGAGCAAGGACAAAAACAAGGCCCCTGGAAAGAATATTATATGGATGGAACCTTGCGTGCCGAGGGTACTTATACCAATAATGTACGCACGGGTTTGTGGAAATTTTACCATCCCAACGGCCGCCTGGAGCAAATCGGTAAATACGACGCTAAAGGCCGGGGCACCGGAAACTGGAAATGGTATTATGATAACGGCGCCCTGCGTCGCGATGAAAATCTGTTCGAGGGTATTCACGAAGGCGATTATGTGGAATATGACCGCGATTCCACCATTTTGCTCGAAGGAAATTATGTGGACGGCATCAAGGA
Organism: uncultured Prolixibacteraceae bacterium; assembly: GCA_964442545.1. Classification (GTDB taxonomy): domain Bacteria; phylum Bacteroidota; class Bacteroidia; order Bacteroidales; family UBA1556; genus UBA6267. The sequence goes on from CAYUAN010000238.1 coordinate 4,813, forward strand.
AGGTTTCTGGCGCGAAGGCGAAAAAGGATACCGTGAAGAAGGAAATTATCTTGAAGGAGTGCGCGAAGGTGTTTGGAAATATTATTATCCCGGCGATATCTTATATTTCGAAGGTGCCTTTATTGATGGTACACCTGACGGATTGCATAAATGGTATTACAAAAACGGCAAGCTGATGAAACAAGGCCGTTATATGATGGGCCTGCGCGAAGGCGACTGGAAATATTATAACGAAGAGGGTAAGGTGTATTTGATTATCAAATATGAGGACGGTATTGAAAAAGAATATAATGCCACGCGGATTGAGCCCGAACTCACCCCGGATGATATGACCGAATAATGGCCGGAATCTACCTCCATATTCCATTTTGTAAAAGCAAATGCCACTATTGCAATTTTTATTCTTTGGCTTCACTGCGCCACAAAGATGCTTTTCTGAAAGCTTTATTAAAAGAAATAGTCTTGCAAAAAGATTATTTGGCAGGTGAAGAAATAGAGAGTATTTATTTCGGAGGCGGGACACCTTCTTTACTTTCGGCCCGGGAATTGGCATCCATATTAAACGAAATTCATAAATATTTTCCGGTACAGGCCGGGGCCGAAATAGATTTGGAGGCCAA
>CAYUAN010000239.1:0-6743 GCA_964442545.1 uncultured Prolixibacteraceae bacterium
AAGAGGTATCTTTTTTCGGTGGATTGTTGGAGTGTATTGGGTTTGGCACGGGACGAGTCCGCTTCGCGCTGCGCGCTCGCGGAATCTAGGCAGAGAAGACGGATTCCTGCGCTTGGTTTTGCTTGCAGAAAAGTTCAAAAAGGTATAATCTATCGGCATCTCGACTACGCTCGATGACCTGTAGTAAATGGGCTTGGCACGGAACAAGTCCGCTTCGCTCGAAACGAGCTCGCGGAATCTATGCACCAGCTTCCAGCTTCTGTATTCTGTCTTCCAACTTCCAGCTTCTGCCTTCCAGGCGACCGAGCGGAGTCGAGGCCCTTTCTTCCAACTTTCTCCTTCTATCCTTCAATCCAATAAAAACAAGTAAATTTGCCTTGAACGAAAAGCAGGGATCCATTGAAAGACATTCTGATATACACGCCAAAGAAAACCAATCGTTTACACTACGTTTTCAATCATCTGCTGGGTGAATTACTGGGCTTAAAGCCGAAATTCATTCAGGATAAGGATGCTTTTGCGGAGTATGAAGGGGCTAAAATCAATTATTCATGGCAGCCCTTTGGGGACGAGTTTTTTATTATGGCTTCCGATTTGCTTTTCGAGCGCGGCATTGTGGAACGCGAAATCAATTTCGGAGAATATCAGGGAGAAAAATGCTTTTTTCTGACCTATAATAAAAAGTCGGCCTATCCCTTTGATGTGTTTGCCGCCACGTTTTATCTGTTGAGTCGCTACGAGGAATACCTGCCCTTTATCAAAGATAAATACGGGCGTTTTGACGCGGAAGTAAGCATGGCCTATGACGAAGGATTTTTGCGTACGCCCCTGATAAATATCTGGGCTTTGGATTTGGGGGACAAATTACAAAACGCTTTTCCCGCGCTGGAAATCGAAAAGCCGCAATACCGTTTTGTCCCTACCATTGACGTGGATGCCGCTTTTGCCTACCGGCATAAGGGCGCCCTGCGAACATTGGGCGGCTATCTGAAAGATCTTCAGCGACTGGATTTCGCGGAAATGAGAAAACGCACGCAGGTATTGATGAATAAAGAACCGGACCCCTTCGACACTTTTGAATACCAGTTTGAGATTCAAAAGAAATACCAACTGAAGCCCATTTATTTTATCCTGTTTGCCGACTACGGCACCAATGATAAAAACATCCCGACCCACAGCCGTATTTTTAAGGAGCTGGTGCGCTGGATTGCCGATCATGCCGAGGTGGGAATTCACCCTTCGTTTACTTCCAATTCGATACCCGGAAAACTGAAAAAGGAAATTAAATTGCTGAGCAAAACCCTGCACAGCGAGGTAACCAAAAGCCGGCAGCATTTTCTGATATTGCACCTGCCGAAGACCTACCGCGAACTGATTAATCACGGCATTACCGACGATTACTCTATGGGTTATGCTTCGCAAATCGGGTTCCGCGCTTCCACCTGTACGTCCTTTTTGTTTTACGATTTGGAGATGGAATATACCACCGCTTTGCGCCTGCACCCCTTTGCTGCCATGGAAGGCAGTCTGCGCGATTACAACAGCCTGAATACCGAAGAGGCGATGAAGGAATATCAGGATATTATCGATCGGGTGAAAGCCGTGGGCGGAACCTATATCAGCATTTGGCACAATGAGTCGCTCAGTGACCAAAAGCGCTGGAAAGGCTGGCGTAATCTGTATGAAAAAATGATTGAATATGCGCTTCCGTAGTTTGCTGATTCTCCTTGCGGCCTTCATTTTTACCCTTAGCTCCTGCTCTACCGAAATGCGCCTGGCGGGCAATTTGCAGCGCAACAAAAAGGACATCAGCGTACTCTGTTCTTATCCCGATTTTATCTACCTCACCAATTCGAAAGTACCCCTGCCCAAGCATTTGAGCGAAGAGACCAAAATCGCTTTTTACGACTCCATTTACCGCATCAGCGATTACATCCAATTTATCGACGATACCATTTTCCTGCGCAAATTTCGCGAAGCCACGAAAACATATTTCGAAAAGATGGGCATCAATTACTACGAGGCCGACTCCATCGGGGCCTTTATCAATCGCGAGGGAACCAAATACACACTGGACTATCAGCAACTGGAAATTGAGGAGCGCTGGATTCCCTATCACCAGGAAGAGCAGTTTCAGGATGTCGTTTACGAAGAGGATTTTTGGATAAACGGCATCAGCCTGAATGCCTGGATAAATGTGGCCAAGGTGAATGATACGGTGGAGATTCAACGGCAATTGTATTTTGAAAGTGTGCTGAGCGACGAGGTGCAAGGGCTGTTTTTTCAAAACCAATGGACAGGCGAGGTACATTATCAATACGAACTGGACAGTTTACAGGTAAACGAAATCGAGATATTGAAAACGCGGGCGGCCACCGAGACTGCTGCGTTTCTATTGGAATACATTATTAATAAGGAAATTCGCGACCGGCTGAATTATCTGGAGAACCTTGAGCCCAACAATCATTGGATTATTACACCTAAAGGAAATATTCTTCCGGATTGAATCACAATTTTCGGAACATTTTTTTTGCAGTTTAATATCCTATGATTATTCCAGTTCTGCGGCAATAGAGCGAAAAGCATCCGCTTTTTCCACATCGCCCAGGTTTTCGTAAATATTTATCAGATTATTGATACTGCGCTGTACTGTAACCACATTGGAGCAGGGCAAAAGGTAGGTGTCGCGCGGCATAATCTTCATCCCCGTCAGGAAATGGCGCATCTCTTTCAAGCTGAAAATCTCACCGCGGTTAAACGGATTGATGTAAAACAGAATATCATTGATTTGCACATCAGTCAGGGGCTGCGTATATAAACGGTCGGTATAGCAGACAATATAATGATTGGGCATATTCACCCCGTAAATCGGAATATTGACGCTTTGGGCAACAATGGAATAAATGGAGCTCAGGGTCAGAGGATTACCTTTTTTACGGATAATCACATCATTAATAAAGGAGTTTTCGGGTGCGAAAAAATCTTTGGAATCGCCGCGAAACATATGAATATCAAAAAACAGATGATTCAGCACCCGCACTTTCTCGAGGGCCGTCATATTATCATTTATTTCCAGCCACAGTTCCTGCCGTATACGATTGATGGTGCGCGTAATGGTTTCCACATCCAGGCGCGGGTATTGAAATTTTGCCAGAATAATCAGCCCCTCGTACAAATTGCGCGAGTTATTGTTTTTCCACTCCCTGATATCCTGCCGCGCTTTTAATAATGTGATTTGTGCAATCAACAGTTTCAGGCGGCTGCTCAACAAATCATTGTCCGATTCGTCGTAGGCATCGTTCAGATAAGGCAAAATGGCATCGCCATAGCCCAATATCTGCTCGCGAATCAGGTCGAATACGCCCTCATCACGATCGTCCACCAGACTAATCAGACTTTGCATTTTATGTTTATCCTGATGTGCTTCCATAATTCTTGTCCCCCTAATCGGCCAGCAATCGTTCCAACAATAATTTAATTAATTGCTCCACGGTTTTCTTATAATCCTTGCTGAAAGTTTTCGTATAGCGATTGGCGATAATGGCACAAACCGTAGCCGTATTATGCCCCAACATTGCGCCCAGGCCGTATAATGCCGAGGTTTCCATTTCGAAATTGGTTACGCGGTTTCCATTATGGCGAAACTGCTCCAGACTTTCATTAATATTTTTTTGCATCAGCGGCAACCGCAACACCCGGCCCTGTGGCCCGTAAAAACCCGGTGCCGTAGCCGTAATTCCCTTAAACATCCCTTCGGAAATACGTTCTTCCAGCAACACGGAGCCGGGCACGATATAGGGTTTCGCCAAATCTTTATTCCAATGACTGAAACTATAGAAAGCTTCGGTCAGCTCCTTATCAATTACCTCATCCCGCTGTTCGTAGAAGTTCAGCAAGCCGTCGAGTCCAAGGCCGTATTGCGAAAACACAAAGGAATCCACGGGGATATCCTCCTGCAGGGCGCCCGATGTTCCCAGGCGAACAATATTCAGCGCGTGGTGCTCCGTTTTGGGTTCACGTTTTTGCAAATCAATATTTACCACCGCATCCAACTCGTTCAACACGATGTCGATATTATCCGTACCAATACCCGTCGCCAGGGCGGTAATACGCTTAGTACCAATGCGGCCCGTATGGGTTACAAATTCGCGATTGGTAACTTTATGTTCAATACTATCAAAGTATTTGCTAATCAATGCCACACGTTGGGGATCGCCCACAACGATTATGTCATCAGCCAATTGCTCCGGACGCAAATGCAAATGATAAATACTGCCATCCGGATTTACAATCAATTCCGATTCCGCTATTCTGCTCATATTCTTCTCCTCATTTTAGAATTAATTTCAAATTTAAGCTATTTTTTTGATTTGCGCTTGGTTTTTGCTTGCAGAATGGTTCAAAAAAAAGGTATAAACATTCGGCATCTCGACTACGCTCGATGACCTTTGGTTTGGGAACTTGAAACTTTTACCTTCACACTTTTGACTTGATACTTTTTCCTTTTGCCTTAAAGGCGGCCGAACGAAGTCCAAGCCCCGGCACCTGAATTTGAATCCCCCATGCCCCCTTTTCCAAAGGGGGACAGCGCGGCCTGGTGCGCGTAGCGGAGATTTTGGAGTTGGCTTCCCGGTGGTTTTGCTACTGATTTTCAATTGTTCTCTGAAAATTGTTTTAGCCGGTTTTTCTTTGGAAAAGGGGGAACCAAAGGGGGATTCTTTCTCGGTGGATTTTTTGAGAAAGTTGGGTTTGGCTCGGGACGAGTCCGCTGCGCGCTGCGCGCTCGCGGAATCTGTGCCGAAAGGAAGGATTCCTGCGCTTGGTTTTTGCTTGCAGAATGGTTCAAAAAAGATATAAACCATCGGCATCTCGACTACGCTCGATGACCTTTGGTAAATGGGCTTGGCACGGAACAAGTCCGCTCCGCTCGAAACGAGCTCGCGGAATCTATGCACCAGCTTCCAGGTTGCCGAGCGGAGTCGAGGCCCGGGCTTCCGGCTCACTCCTTCAAGAACTTGGCCCGAAACACCTTGCCTCCGGTAGTTTCACCTTCCACGACATAGGCTCCGGCCGGTAATGTTTGAACATTTATTCGCAACTTCCGGCCATGGCCGTGTTCTTGTTGCAGCAGGCGGCCATGCAGGTCGTAAATACGACAGGCTGTAATATCTTGATTTGGCGCCTCCAGGCTGATATTTAGAGTATGGCCGGCGGGATTGGGGTAAAGTGATATTGCCACTCGCGGCGGTTGAATATTTCGCACCCATGTGGTGGTGCCGTTGGAGTCGAGTTTGATTAAATGAATGTTTATTATTGGGCTATCTGCCGAATGCGACCAAGCTGCCAATAAGCATCCTCCGTCGGAGGTTGCCAGAACATTGGTAAGCAAATCATTAGTATATCCTAGAAATTGTTTTCGCCATAATACATTATAGTTTGTATCCATTTTAATCAACTGCACCCATGTCGTATCATTCGAATAATAATAATCCGTATTTATTACCGCTCCGATATAAACATTATTCCGATATTTAGATATAGACTGAAACACTGCCGGTACTTTATTAGTATCTAATGCCAAAAATTCAATATACCACTTCTTGTTAAAAGCGGAGTCTAATATCATTATCCCGTAGCCCGTCGAATTTAATGCCGTAACCCCACGCTTTCCCACATGAATAATTTCATTTTTGCGATACATTAACGGATTGAAGGGTAAGGAAAGGTCTTGTTTGATAGTATCCATGGAAATAAAATGTAAATCATAGTCAAAACGCATTACCATATCCGAATAATCAGAGGAAAGACCCATTCCAAAAACATAATACGAGGAGTCTCGTTCATAATCTATTACTCCTTCAAAAGTGCTTAACCAAGAATGAAACATTGTGTCATTCTTAGCTATTATGTTATAATTACTATCTATCTTCCACAGGTATGGCCTTCGTACCAAATTATCCAAACCATATCCGGAAATTATAATATTTCCTTTGTGATCTATTATAGATTTTGAAAACGTCCTTCTTAAAGTATCAGAAAAAAAATACGAAAATCTTTTTTGTAAAACTAAGCTATCATTAAAAATACTAACCACTATTGAATCTGTACATATTTGAAGATGATTTCTTTTCGTTTTTTGCCCAACAATAACAATCCCATTACTTGTTGGTAAAATATTATCATAAAATAAAACATTTGCTGTATCATAAATAATTGTGTCATATTTAATATTTCCTAAACTATCAATTAGTGTCATTTTCCCAAAATAATTATTTGCAATTATCGTCCATCCAACAAATAAAAAGCGCTTGTGCGATAATTCTTTAATCTCTTCAATATAATTTTTATCCATTGAAAAATATATTGTATCAAACTCCTGAGATCTGACCTTAAACGCCTGCAAAAGAAATAATACTAATAACAGATTATATAAAGCTGAGTTTTTCATAATTATTGATTTATGTACATCTAAAAAATAGGGAAGCTTTATAATTCACTTCCCTATATAGCTAATTTTGAATCATTGAATATTACTTACTGGAATATTTACTCTTGAATGTTCTACTCCTAAATAAATATCCGCATTCATCCATCTTATTAATGGGTCTGGATAAATAATCGCCCCATAACTTAAATACACCTTCCAATCAAAATCCGCCTTACTTTTTTTATTTGCTCTAATATTTCCTAATGTTTCAAGGTTTGAAGCATAAAAACTAATTTGATTACTATTCAATGATTGT
>CAYUAN010000240.1:0-2796 GCA_964442545.1 uncultured Prolixibacteraceae bacterium
ATATCGGGCATATTGATATTGCCAGCTTTGAATTCGCTTTGTATCAGATAGCATGGAAATTTTGCAAGGAATAAAAAGCTAACAAATCCGGGGTAATTGCTCCCCGCTCAACATATCCACTACCCTTTTGCCCCCCACAGCCGTATGGATATAGCCCTTTCCGGCATGTGCATCGACTATGCTGCCGATAAGGGAAGCCTGCTTGCCCAAATCGTTGGCCTGCATAATCTCCAGGGCTTTTGCAGCATCATCAGCCGCCACCACCATCAATACCTTCCCCTCGTTGGCCACATACATGGGGTCGAAACCCAGCAACTCGCACATACCCTGCACCTCCCGGTCCACCTTAATCTGCTCCTCATAAACTTCCAAACCGAAATCGCGGCCCGAAACCAGCTCATACAAAACCGTGGACAAACCGCCCCTTGTGGCATCGCGCATAAATTTTACCCGCACACCCGCGTTGATTACCTCCGCGATCAGATGATTCAGACAGGCGCAGTCGGAAACAATATCCGCCGCCAGTTTCAGGTCGTTGCGCTTGGCCATAATCGCCATTCCGTGATTGCCAATCGGGCCGTTAATCAATAACTTATCACCCGCCTCCACCTTGCAGCCGCTGCAAATCTTTTCGTGCTCTTCGTCCAAAATTCCCACTCCGGTGGTATTGATAAAAAGCTTGTCGCATTTACCGCGCTCCACCACCTTGGTGTCACCGGTTACAATACGCACCCCTGCCCTTTTGGCCTCGGCGGCCATAGAGGCGACCACCCGCTCCAAATCGGCCATGGGAAAACCCTCCTCGATAATAAAAGCCGCACTCAGATATTGCGGCACGGCTCCGGCTACCGCCAAATCGTTTACCGTGCCCGCCACCGCCAATTTCCCGATATCACCGCCCGGGAAAAATATGGGATCCACCACAAAGGAATCCGTGGTCATGGCAATTTCCCAGGAAGAAATATCCAGCAAGGCCGAATCACCCTGCACATTGAGGATGGAATTGGAAAAATGCTTTACGAATATATCTTGTATCAAATTATGTGTCAGCGTTCCACCGCTGCCGTGTCCGAGTAGTATGTTGGTTTGGGTCATTTTTTAATGGTTCTATGGTTTAATGGTTAAATTGCTATATTGTTCTATTGTTAAATTGCCATCCCTTCGGGAGGAAATCCGGCAAGTAGGTTTATTGCTGTTTGATTATTTTTCGATTGGAATGATGTTGCGAAGCTAATCTTACATCATAAATCTGCACTTCAAAAATCAAAAATCAAAAATCTGCCGTATATTTAAAAGAACGTTACTAAAACTTCTTCACAAACCTCCGCCACCATAGCGATAGTGCGCGTAGCAGGCGCCTTCCGTCGAAACCATACAGGCACCGACCGGGTCCGAAGGCACACAGGCCTTGCCGAATAGTTTGCAATCCTGCGGCTTCTTCACGCCTTTAAGTATGGCTCCGCAAATGCAGCCCTTGTCCTCCCGCGTCGGTTCTACCTCCACATCGAAAACGTATTCGGCATCAAAAGAACGATACTTTTCACGTATTGCCAAGCCGCTGTCCTTCAATATGCCAAAGCCTCGCCAATAGTCGTCACGCGGCTCAAACACCTCCGCTACCATCTTCTGCGCAATGCGGTTTCCCTCTTTCTTTACAATGCGGCTGTATTCGTTTTCCACTTTGGGCTTGCCCTCCTCATGCTGACGTACCAACATCAGGATGCTGTGCAGCAAATCCACCGGTTCGAAGCCGGAGATTACTACGCCCAAGCCGTATTTCTCGGGTATGGGATAGTAAATGGACTCGCCGGTAATGCTGCTTACATGGCCCGGGCCGATATAGCCGTCAATCTGCACTTCCTCATCAATTATGGCCTCCATAGCCGGGGGCATCACCTTATGGGCGCTGAACAAAAAGAAGTTTGTCAAGCCCTCGCGCCGGGCATTCAGTATTCCGGCGGCACTGCCCGGAGTGGTGGTTTCGAAACCGATGCCCAAAAAGATTACGTTCTTATCCGGATTTTCGCGGGCAATCGTCAGGGCGTCCAAAACGGAAAAAACGATACGCACATCGGCGCCAAGCGACTTCTCACGGTCGAGCGAGGAAGTGGAACCGGGCACACGAATCAAATCGCCATAGGTGGTAATAATGGTATCGGGCATACGGGCATAAGCCACCGACTGATCGATATATTTTCGGTCGGTAACGCAAACGGGGCAGCCCGGCCCCGAAAGCAGCTCGACCGTATCGGGCAGCAGGTCGGGGATGCCGAATTTCCGGATGGCCATGGTATGACCGCCGCAGACTTCCATCAGACGTACCGGCCCGGTGGAAATTTTACGAATTTCCTTCGCCAGCGCCTTTACCTTGGCGGCATCCCGATATTCGCTAATATGTTTCATACGATTCGTTTTCCGCTTTGCTTTTCTTCTTCGTCCAAATCGCGGTTCAGCCGCTCAAACTCCTCAAAGGTTTTAAGCGTGGCTTTGGCCTCCTCCTCATCAATTTTCTCGATGGCAAAACCGGTATGCATCAGCACATAGTCGCCCACTTTTACATCGCTTAACATTTGCAGGCCGGCCTTATAACGCACGCCGCCCACCTCCACCGTGGCCATATCGCCATTTATTTCGATTACCTGAACAGGAATACTTAAACACATAATTAATTGTTTTTGCTTCTTGTGCAAAGATAGGGATTAATGTTATTTGGATAACAATAAACTATTAAAGAAATAATTTCCCATTTTCCATAATATTAAACTACGACTACTATCAACCAAAGAAAAATACCGA
>CAYUAN010000241.1:0-3991 GCA_964442545.1 uncultured Prolixibacteraceae bacterium
TAGCCGGAGCGGGGTCGGTCAAGTCATCGGCAGGTACATAAACAGCCTGTACCGAGGTAATAGAACCACGCTTGGTTGAAGTAATACGCTCCTGCATAATACCCATCTCGGTAGCCAGCGTAGGCTGATAACCTACGGCTGAAGGCATACGGCCCAACAGGGCTGACACCTCGGAACCGGCCTGGGTAAAACGGAAAATATTATCGATAAAGAACAGGATATCGCGTCCGCCAGACATCTCATCTCCGTCACGGAAATACTCGGCCAGCGTCAAACCAGAAAGGGCTACACGGGCACGTGCTCCCGGAGGCTCGTTCATCTGTCCGAAGGTCAGGGCCAACTGGGATTCTTTCAGTTTTTCCAAATCAATTTTAGAAATATCCCAACCTCCTTTTTCCATATCTTCTTTGAAATCGTCACCGTAATTGATAATACCGGCCTCAATCATCTCACGCAAAAGGTCGTTACCCTCACGCGTACGCTCACCAACACCGGCAAACACGGATTGTCCCGAATAGTTCAGGGCGATATTATTAATCAGCTCTTGGATGATTACGGTTTTTCCTACACCGGCACCCCCAAACAAACCAATCTTACCACCTTTTGAATAAGGCTCAATCAGGTCGATTACCTTGATACCGGTATAAAGAATATCGGCTGAGGTAGATAAATCTTCATATCTCGGGGGCTCACGGTGAATCGGATAAGTTTTTTCGCGGCTAACATCGCCGATACCGTCAATCGGGTCGCCCACAACATTGAACACACGTCCGTTGATGTAGTCGCCCACCGGCATGGCAATCTTATCACCGGTGGCGATTACTTCCATTCCGCGGCTTACACCGTCGGTGGAGTCCATAGCTACCGTACGAACGGTATTTTCTCCGATGTCTTGTTGAACCTCTAAAACGATCTTGTGACCCTGGGCGTTTTTCACCTCCAATGCGTCATACAAATTGGGCAATTCCGCCTCATTTTCAAAATAAACGTCAATCACCGGCCCGATTACCTGTGATACTACTCCCGTTCCTGTTTTACTCATAAAATATAAGTTGTTGTTATTGTGAATTTTACTTCATAACGGCAGCGATAAAATTAGTCTGCCGATTTGGTGTGCGAAGATATAATAAATTATTAATTATCTAAAACTTAAGGGATTTTTTTTCGGCTATTGTTTACCGGAGCTAAAGCATAGTTTGACAACACATTAAACCTTCTCTGGTGCCCATACTTTATTCCGTGTTCATTAAAAGCGGCAATTGATAATTATCAATCATTGACCCGCTTGTCTTTTGCCAGTGTAGGCAAAGGGTATTTTTATTATACTTGCTCAATAAATTGAGTGATACATCTTGGCTTTTGTAACGGCCTGATTAAATCCTCTAATTTGGTGAATGTTTATTAATTAAGCTCCGTAATATTTACGGAAACCTTTTTAATCGATACATATAAATTAAACAACTATGAAACAAGAAAAGGCCATCTCGTATAGTTACGGAACGGATACCAAATCGGCTGTTGATGCAAAATTTGAAGCGCAGAAAATCGCTTTTGCGCCCATTATGTTTCAGGCTGCGCGCTCTTTGGTAAAATTGGATATCCTGAAACTAATCCAAAAAAAGCGAAAAACAGGAATCAGCCTGGAAGAAATCGCCGAAACCTTAAATATTAGTCAATACGGTGTTAAGGTATTATTGGAGGCCGGTTTAAGCATGAATCTGGTTTATGTGCGGGAGGGTATGTTTTTTCTTTCAAAAACCGGTTGGTTTCTGATGAATGATGAGCTGACACGGGTAAATATGGACTTTACACATGATGTAAATTATCTTGGCTTTTTTCATTTTCACGATTCAATATTAAACGGCAAGCCGGAAGGATTAAAAGTTTTTGGCGATTGGGACACCATATACGAAGGCTTAAGCGAATTGCCGGAGCACGTAAAAGAAAGCTGGTTTAACTTCGACCACTATTACTCCGATGTGGCTTTCCCCGAGGTGTTTCCCCTTTTATATGCCGAAAAACCCAAGAGGGGTTTGGATGTAGGCGGAAATACCGGGAAATTCGCCATTCGCAGCGCCGAATACGATCCGGACGTTAAGATTACGATACTCGATTTGCCCGGCCAATTGAATGTTGCTTACCAAAATATCGAAAAAGCCGGATTCAGCGACCGTATCGATGGCATTCCACTCAATCTGCTCGACCACAGTAAAGCTTTTCCGAAAGGCTACGACTTTGTTTGGATGAGCCAGTTCCTCGACTGCTTTTCACAAGAGGATATATTGGAATTGCTCAAACGCGCTAAGGAAGCCCTGAATGAAAACGGAGGTATTTACATTTTAGAAACCTATTGGGATAAACAGGATTATGAAGCTTCAACCTATAGTCTGCATGCCACCAGTCTGTATTTCACCTGTATGGCCAACGGAAACAGCCAAATGTATCACCACCATGATATGTTGAAACTGATTGATAAGGCGGGCTTAAAATTAGATAAAGAATGGGATCGCATCGGGGTAAGCCACACACTTTACCGCTGCGTACCCAAATAAGATTCCATAACATCAATTCAAAATTGATAAGCGATGAAAGAAAAGGATTTATACATTGATTTCGAACCGCATAAATTGGTTTATTATGCCGAAAAAGAGGATGATTCCTACGGCCCGATAATCAGCGGTTCCCAATTATCGGCCAATTACCTGGACGATTTTTGGATGAAGCGGCGAAATTTGGAAGAAAAATTACGCAAGCAGATAATCTCAAATGAAATAAGTCCGATTTACTATTATATGATTTTCCTGGAAATGGGGCCGAAAGACCTCGCAAGTCGTGCGGGTATGAGTATGCGCAAGCTGAATAAAGCATTTACTCCGGAGGGCTTTTCCAAATTGCGTGTAACGCAACTGAAGCGCTTTGCCGAGATTTTTAATATTCCGGTAGCCAATTTGTTTCAAAGCATCCTCGTAAAAGACAAATCGCGCGACAAGGTGGAAGTGCAGCAAGCCGCCACCGGCAATGAATTATATCATATGTGCATTGTTAACCTGAAAGAACAAAATGAGTCAAAATAATAATTTCGAACATAAAATGTACGCCCATTGCGAAACGGGCACGGTGGTAAGTACCTTAAAAAACTCGGGATTCGAGCTTACGGAACCCATGGTTTTCGGGATTAGCTACGGAATATTTTTCGGTTATTTCGAATCGAAGAATTTCCCCTTCCCCACCTTTATCGTGCGCAATAAGCCGGGCGAAGTGCGGGAGAATCTTTCCAAAGCTTTGGGCATTAAACTCAAAAAATACAAAGGCAAAAATCCTGAAGAAGGAATGAAAAAACTGGACGAATGGCTCGACAGGGGGAAAGTGGTGAGCGCGCAGGTTGATTTCTTCTATATGGATTATTTCCCCGATTGGATGCGCGTACATAACAATGTACACTTTATCAATATTATCGGGAAAGAAGGCGACAACTATATCATCAGCGACAGTTATCATCGCGAGATGGCCCGGCTGGATAAAAACCTGCTAAAAAAGGCCCGTTGGGCCGGCGGTTATATGGCGCCAAAAGGTTTTATGTTTTATCCCGAATCGGTAAATCCGGATGTGGATTTAACCAAGCCGATTCAAAAAGGCATACGCAAAGCGGCCCGAAATATGATTAACCTGCCCATTCCCTTTATTGGGGTTAAAGGTATTTACCGCTTTGCCGACAAGATAAAAAACTGGCCTTCGCTGGCCCGTGATACCGAGCATTTGTCGCACGAGATAATGAAAATCAATATTCTGCTCGAAGACCAGGGCACCGGAGGCGCAGGTTTCCGCTATATGTATGCCACATTTTTACGGCAGGCCGCCGAGAAACTGAACAATCCCGTATTGAACGAAATGGCGGAGCGCATTATGTTGATTGGCGACGATTGGAGAAATATTTCTTATTTTGCAGCCAAAATCGGGAAAACCCGCGATTTGGGCGATGATCGAATAGCGG
>CAYUAN010000242.1:0-2436 GCA_964442545.1 uncultured Prolixibacteraceae bacterium
AAGAAAAATACGGTGAAAAACGGGTGGCCCACCTGATAACTTTTGGAACCATGGCGGCCAAGTCCAGTATTCGTGACGTGGCGCGTGTACAAGATCTGCCCCTGCCCCAGGCCAATACTCTGGCCAAATATGTTCCGGACAAACCGGGAACCACGCTGGAGGCGGCTTTTAGTCAGGTGAGTGAATTGAAAGAGATATTGGAAAATGGTAAGGAGGAAGAACGCTCGGTACTTGATTTTGCGAAGAAACTGGAGGGTTCTGTGCGTAATACCGGAACCCACGCCTGCGGTATTATTATCGGTCGTGACGATTTGGATAAATATGTGCCCATCACGCACGTAAAAGATTCCGCATTGGCTTATGCCACGCAATACGACGGGCATTATGTGGAAGATATCGGCCTGCTTAAAATGGATTTTCTAGGCCTGAAAACGCTTACCATTATTAAGGATGCTATTAAAAATATCAAGATCTCCAGAGGCTTTGAAGTCGATATTGAGAACGTTCCATTGGACGATAAGGAAACCTACGAACTCTACGCAAGAGGCGAAACCACAGGCCTGTTTCAGTTCGAATCGGACGGAATGAAAAAGCATCTTAAAAACCTGAAACCTACCAAGTTTGAAGACCTTATCGCAATGAATGCTTTATATCGTCCGGGACCGATGGATTATATCGACAGTTTTATTGCGCGGAAGCATGGCAAAGAAAAAATCACCTACGATTTGGAGGGGATGGAAGAATACTTGGCCGAGACCTACGGAATTACCGTTTATCAGGAGCAAGTCATGCTGTTGTCGCGAAAACTGGCCGGTTTTACACCGGGCGAATCCGATTCGCTGCGTAAGGCGATGGGAAAGAAAATCATCTCGATGATGAATGAGTTGAAGGTGAAGTTTGAAGAAGGATGCGCCGCCAACGGACACGATCCGGAGAAAGTGCAAAAAGTGTGGAAAGATTGGGAAAAGTTTGCCAGTTATGCCTTTAATAAATCGCATGCCACCTGTTATTCTTATGTTTCTTACCAAACGGCTTACCTGAAAGCCCACTACCCTGCCGAGTTTATGGCAGCTATCCTAAGCCACGAACTCAAAGATACAACCAAACTGAACCTCTACTTAAGTGAGGCCAATCAGATGGGATTGAAAGTTTTGGGGCCCAGTATCAACGAGAGTTATTCCAATTTTACGGTTAATGCAAAAGGGGAAATTCGCTACGGACTGGCCGGAATAAAAGGTGTTGGCGAAGCCGCTGTTGCCGCTATTATCGCCGAGCGCGAGGAAAACGGACAGTTTGAAAGCATCTTCGATTTGGCAAAACGGGTAAACCTGCGTACGGTAAATAAAAAGACTTTGGAATCATTGGCTATGGCCGGCGCTTTCGACGGATTGCAAAATGCGCATCGCGCTCAGTTTTTTTATACCTATCCCGAGGGTGACACCTTCCTGGACCGCGTAATCAAGCACGGAAACCGTGTACAGCAAGAAGCCGTAACGAATCAGGCCTCGCTCTTTGGCGGTATGGAAGAGGTGGCTATCAAAGACCCGGAATTTCCTGATTGTGAGCCATGGAGTGATTTAAAGCGACTAAAGCAGGAAAAGCAGATGATTGGTTTTTACCTGAGCGGCCATCCTTTGGATAATTATCGCGAAACGGTGCAATTCTTTGTGAAGAACGACATATTCGAAGTAGTAAAAGCTCTGGAGAATCAGAAAGAGATGAATGCTACAGTGGCCGGCAGTGTGGTACAGGCATCGGAACGGGAAGCAAAGAACGGTTCAAAATACGGGCTGGTTACCATTGAAGACGAAAGCGCATCGATGGATATTTGGTTGTTTAAGGAAGATTACCTGAAGTATAAACACTTTCTGCAGCCCGACACCTTTGTGTATATCAAACTGGTGGTAAAGAAACGGTATGGTTCGGATGATAATTACCAGATTAAGGTATTGGACATGAGCTTGCTGGATAACGTTCTGGACGAGAATACCAAAGAAATATTAATGCAGGTAATGGTAAGCGACATTAATGATGAGTTAATCGGTGATTTCAAGCAGGCGATTAAAGCCAATCCCGGGAATGCATTGCCCCGCTTCTATTTCCGTATGGGCGAGCAGGTGGTGGAACTGCATCCGGGTAAAGGAAAAGTCAAACCGCGGGAGTTTATTACTTTCTTGCGCAAATATCCGAATATCCGGTATAAACTTAAATAGAAAAGCGTCGTACGTTTTAATAAGCAGATTTTAGTCTGAATAAATATATCGGATTTAATAAATCTTCCCACCGTGAAACACTGTGTCGCACTCTGTGTAACACTGTGAAACTATCAAAAATGGCGATAATGTTTTCATTTTTTTTGACGCTGATTATTATGATTCCTATGATTTGTTTTTAAGCATTGCTTTGCAATACTTAAAAAGCTTCCGAAGTTTTTCA